>CAZUTD010000133.1:0-5182 GCA_964623185.1 uncultured Clostridiaceae bacterium | reverse complement strand
GAGGCTTTGCGGTAAAATTTTATACACAAGAAGGTAATTATGATATGCTTTCCCTTCAGTTCCCCGTTTTTATTCTTGCAGATGCTATGAAATTTATGGATGTAACCCATGCAGTTAAGCCCAACCCAAATACAGATGTGCCACAAGCCAGTGTTGCGCACGACAGTTTCTGGGATTATGTGGCAAACAATCAGGAGTCTGCCCATATGACTATGTGGTTAATGTCCATGCGTGGTCGTCCTAGAAGTTGGCGTATGATGGAGGGTTGGCCAATCAATACATTCATATTTATTAACGAGCAAGACCAGCCAACCTTTGTTAGATTTGTTTGGAAACCGATTTTGGGCGTTCATTCATTATTACTAGATGAGGCCAATATTATCGGTGGTGTAGACCCAGATTTTCATCGCCACGATATTATCGAAGCAGTCAAAAAATGTGCATATCCTGAATATGAGTTAGGGGTACAATTAATTTCAGCAGAAGACGAATTCAAATACGATTTTGATGTTCTTGATGCAACAAAATTTTGGCCCGAAGAAGTTGTACCTGTAGAGATAATTGGAAAACTAACATTAAATCGTTTAGTTGATAATTTCTTTGCAGAGGAGGAACAATCCTCTTTCGACCCATCTACTATTGTTCCTGGGATTGATTTTTCAAACGACCCTGTTTTACAGGGCAGGACCTTTGCTTATAGGGATACGGACTACCACCGTCTTGGAACTACAGGTAATATTAACGAAATACCTGTTAATAAACCAATATCGGAAGTTAATTTAAATTCCCGGGACAGTTATTCAAAATATCGTATTGATGTTGATTTCGTCGATTATCATAATAATTCCCTGGCTTGTGATACACCAGCAGAAACTCCCCCAGAAGAAGGTGGATATAGCCATTACCCAGATGAAGTAGAAGGCCGAATCACGAGAGAAAGGCCAGGCGAATCCTTCTATGATTATTTTACACAGGCAAGATTTTTCTGGAATAGTTTATCAACAGTTGAAAAAGAAGATCTGACCAATACATTTATCTTTCACCTGCAAAATGTAAAAAGCAAATCTGTTAGGCAACAAAATGTCGATATGTGGGCAAATGTTGATAAAATTATGGCATGTACTATTGCTGATAATATCGGGGTGGATAGGCCAAAAGCTAGCAATGTTCCGATAACTGGGAGCTCACCCTATATAAGTCAACTAAATACCCCCCACTATGCCTATACACAAAGAGTTGCTATTTTAATTGGTAATGGTTTTAAAGATGATGAGGTTGCCTATGTACTTAAATCATTAAAAGAATGTGGAGTATTCGTTGATATTATTAGCGATAAATTAGGTTATGTCACTGGGGCTAATGGTATGAAAATTAAAATTGATGGAACATTTGCTACCCAATATTCCGTTTTATATGACTCCCTTTATATTGTTGGGGGTATGGCCACAAATCAAGTTAGATTCAATCAAAACATTCTAGAATTTTATTATGAAGCCTATAAACATTATAAACCAATAGGTATTGCAACTACAGGCCAACAATTTATACAGCCATCGCCCTGCAACAATTTAGCTGGTCTTGTTTTTGCTGCTAATAATCCCAATTTTATAAAAATGTTTATCGATGCTATCGCCACACAACGGTTTTGGGATAGGGTTTAGTCCTAATCATAAGCTATTAAACAAACATTTGTTTTTATAATTTGGAAAATATTAGCTAGCTGCAAAACAAGGCAATAACCTTAAAGGTTATTGCCTTGTTAAAAATATAATGGCCTGTCACCTATATTTTTATTTTATTAAGGGTGACATTTTTTTAAACATTGGGGTTCCCGCCACCTTGATCAAATCAAAAAACACTGTCTCCGTATTGGTAATAACGGCACCCATTCCTGACATTAAGTCTAATGCATTTTTATAGTTTCGTTTTTCTCGGGATCCCACAGCATCACCCACCACAAACACCTGATAATTCATGGCTATTAAGTCCCTCACTGTTTGATAAACACATACATGGGTTTCCATGCCCGTGATAATAATCTTTTTTCTTTCCAGTCCTGCGAGATTTGAAGCTATTTCATCAGTGTAAGCTGAAAAACTTATTTTTTCGTAAATCATATTTTTATTTATCCTATCATTTATCCGCGGAACAGTTTTTCCTAACCCCTTTGGATATTGTTCTGTAACCAGGATAGGGATTCCCAATTCTTGAGCCAGCAAAATTAAAACTTCTGTATTATCAATAAGTCTATGTGGATATTTTACTACTGGCACCAACTTTTCCTGAATATCTATTATCATCAAAATAGTATCTTTATGGTCTAGAATATATCTATTCACAAAATTTGTCACCCCCAAAATTAGTATTCAATAGCAGTTCATCTGCATTTAGTAGGGAGATTAATATTTAAATCCCCCTTAAAAAAATCTTATCTCTATAAAATAAACCAACAATCCAACCAAAAAAGCTGGTATAGTATTAAATAGTGTAGCCCAAGCTGCCGATTTCTTATCTATTGCTATAAGTGGAAACAAGGCATCCCCGTCTTGTGATATAGCATTTGCTAACAATGCGGCAAAGGGAATCATGCCCCTCGTATATAGGGTAGCAAAAATAATTTGAGGTCCACATCCAGGGATTATCCCAATTAAGACCCCAATTATTACAGCTGTTAAGCCTGTTTGGGTTAAAAATGATGTTACTATGGTTTCACCAGCTAAATAGTTTCCAGATCCCAATCCCAATATAAAAAGTTCATATGCAAAATATGCAAGAAAAACCCAGGTCGCCACAAAAGCGGTTTCTTGTGCATTATGAATAATTGTTTCCCTAAGATTCAATGCCTTTAATTCTGTTTCCTCATGTGTATCAGCCTGAATAAATTTTTTACCCATAATCATCATTGTGATTGATAAGATAGTACCCATTACCCCAATCATAGTACCCAGATTGGGTATAAACAAATTATTGAGATCTATCTGAAACAAATCCATTATCCCGAGTATAAGACCTAGAGATATCACCGCCCAATAGAGGCTATAAGCGCTATGGGTAAATTTATAACCCAAAGTTCCTCTTTCTTGATGGCCTTTTATACTGTGGTGAAGAATTAAGTCAATATCATCGCCCTCCATATGCCCGATATGAACCAAGTTCCCCAAATCCTGTCCAGCTTCCCTTGCCTGCAATTCATGGTCTTTAATCTTCCTCTGCTTATTAATTTGTCTTTTTAAATTAATATCCTCTAATAATTTATCACCAAAATTAAAATAATCAACTATATACCCTGTTATAACAGCAACCACGAAGGAAAAAAGACTTACCAGTATATATTGTAATGGCATAACCGACATAATCACAAAAGCAGAATCACCCATAGTCGCAATAAGGGTAGCTACGACCGTACCAAAACTTACTATCCCCTGTGGAAATAAGGGCATAACAAATATTGCCCCACCACATCCTGGGGTAAGTCCCAATAATGATCCTATTATAGGTTGGGTTTTTTTAGATTGCCCAATCTTTTCAACTATCTTACCAGATACCTTAAAATTAATGTATCCAAATAAGAGCAGGACTCCTCCAACGAAAACCGTAACCTGGATAAATGAATTCTCAGCACTAAATATAAGTAATCTTATTATTTCATTTAACAAAAAAATCCCTCCTACATGAATCAATAGATTAGTTTTAACCAGTAAACCTAACAAGCAAATATAATATATATAAATGGGCAGGGTAAAAAGCATAAAAACCATACTTTAATATTTGATTATTTGAACCTTTTTTACCATTGTATAGCCAAATGGAAACAAGTGCAAAGATAGCAAACCCCTGTGTCTGAAACTCAAGTGTATAAGCAAATATTTGAATTGGAATATACATTCCTGTATAAAAAACATTATTTAGCATAAACAGTGAAATAAACTGGCCAACCCATGCCCAAGAAAAATCCCTGAACAAATAAAAACTTACTATGGTTAAAACCCCCATTGCGCCATAATCTACAAAGGTGATAGTTGCTAGCAAACAAATACCCACAACCCCAGCTGACCATAGTAATATATTTTTAAAATTACTTTTCCTACGCATTTTATCAATTATATTTATTGCTAATAATCCCAATAATAAGGTGAACATTACATTTTGATGGTAGGGATAAAATATAGAGCTTGCATAAAAATAGTTAAAAGGAATTTCTGAAATTAATCCGAACAAAAATAATCTAAGGGCATATTTACGAAAATTGCTTGTATAAACAAAACCCTCGGCAACCTAGAATGCGAAAATAGGAAAAGCCACTCTTCCTACCCATGTCATCCATTGATTACCCGGTACAATTGTCGCCCACAGGTGGTCCACCACCATAAACACTATTGCTATTATGCTAAGCATATTGGCATCTATTAACTTTAAATTTTTTCTTGAAGATATATATGCTTCATTAGCCATAAAACATATCCCCTATCTTTTTTAGTAAAACTTCTATATTTGAACCCATTTCAATTCATTTATCTTTCTTCTGACATAATACCCTATTTAAGATATAAAAAATCATATTTTTCAGATGAGAATATTTTTACCAGCATTTTCATATAAATTAATTGACAACTCTAATCTTGGGTTATATCTTTTAATAGAGACATAGTAATTATTTAATAATTTCAGCCAATATTAAAGTCCGTCTCACAGCCCAAGGGGCGGAGACACTTTAACTTAATTATATAATTTAAAAAATTAGGAGGGTTTCTATGTATACCACGGGAATTATTATAGGATTGTTTTCGTTTATAATTATCGGTGTTTTTCACCCAATTGTAATAAAAGGAGAATATTATTTTACGGAAAAAATCTGGCCCATATTTTTAATATCTGGATTAATATTTCTTACCCTGTCTTTATTTATGGAATCAATCATACCATCCGCCACACTTGCTATTTTAGGTTTTACATGTCTGTGGAGTATTAAGGAAATTAAAGAACAAACAGACCGGGTTAAAAAAGGATGGTTCCCTAAAAATCCAAGATATAATAAAGCCAAATCCAAATGATTCCCCAATCATTTGGATTGTAATTTATCATAGAAGGTATATAATTTTAAAGTACCTTTTTTATGAACTAGCTAATATCCCATTTCTTTTAATATTCTAGACAGGGTACGGAGCCGTTCTCCCGTCAATTC
>CAZUTD010000132.1:2934-5185 GCA_964623185.1 uncultured Clostridiaceae bacterium | reverse complement strand
ATGGAGGTATTATGAATCCTGCTTCAGTATTAATGTTTCAGGCAAAACCCACAAGGGAGATGTTATACCTAGCCTATATTCAAGGAATCCCCTTTGACTTGGTACATTCGGGAGCTACAATGGTGTTTTTATATTTTACCGCAAAACCTATGTTGGAAAAGTTGGACCGGGTTAAACTAAAATTTGGCCTTATAGAAAATTGAAAAAAATTAAGCTGATAACTTTTGCCGAATCAATGCAAAAATTATCAGCTTTTATATTTTGCAAACATATAAATTCTTGTATCGTGATGATATAGAATGGTTTTTTAATATGTTCAGGCCAATATATATATGTCTTTAGAAATTATCATCTTATTTAGCTATTGCAAAAGTCCCCAACTTGTATTTAAAATGGTAACAATAGGGAAATTTGTTACAGGAAAAAAGTTTTAATTAGGAGGGTGGCTATCAATAAAATTAATGGGAATTTTAATCTGAGAGGCTTGCGGTATATAATCTATTATAAATAGGATAAGGACACGGAAGATTGCGCCTTCCGTATCCTTGGGGTGGGATTAATCATATATTACAATTCTTTTGATTATCTAGGGATGATATTCTATATCATTACAGTAATTATCGTAGGCTTTGCTGTATTCCATGATGCGGGCAACTTCTTTAATAAAGTCATCGTTATAACCAGCTCTACGCAATAAATGGAAACCAATTTCCATACCAGCGGTTATTCCTGCACCAGTGATAATACGGCCAGAATCAACAACACGAGCACGGCTGATTTTAGCTTTGGGGGCAATAAGTGCTAATCTGTCGATAGGGCTCATGCCATTTGGCCCTGATTCTGCAGCGCCAGCTTCTTTCCTGTTTGTTGCAGCTATACCATCAAGCAGGCCCATATGACCATATATCCAGGAACCTGTGCAAACACTGACTAACAAGGTTTCCTTGGCTAAGGAAATGGCTATTGCATTAATAGGATAGGAAATTCAATAAAAAACAAAGCATCCCCAGCTGCTTGCGGGGGATGCTTTAGTGATTAGTTTTATTTTACCATTGCATTGATAAACCATATGTTTTTGCTATAGTAAGCAACATAGTCTTCAAAGATAGCGACAGTTTCAAAATCGCCTTCTTCATCTGCTGTGTTCCTAATTGTTGTAGCTAACTCCTTCATGGTCTCTAAGTCTTTTTTAACTATATCTAAAGATTCCTTAACTGTGAAATCTTTTGCTGCAACTTCTTCAATATTTGATTTTGCAAGGTAGTCTGATATAGTAGATAGGGGCATTACATTTTTCATTTTCAATAGTTCAGCTACTTCGTCAAAGTCTTCAAAGACCTTATCATAAATCTCTTCGGTAAAAGTATGAACCCTCATAAACTGTTTGCCTACCACATTCCAGTGGATGTTGTGTAATTTAACATTTAACACAGCAAGATTTGATAAATATTGTTGTAATAATTCTGCGTGCTTCATTATTATACCTCCTCAATTATTTTTTTACACCGTATACTATTTTACCCAATTAATAGTATATAATACAAGAGAGGAAACAAAAAGAGACAAATATGTTAGTAAGGGTGATATTATGGGAAAAAAAGTTTATAATGGCTTTCAAATTGTGCAGGATTTGATTAAACTAAGATGGGTTCCAGAAATAGTAAAATCTATAAAACTCGGCAATAGGCGGTATACTGATATTTCAAAAAGTATTACACATATTAGCAATACCGAATTAAATAGGAAGCTTACAATTTTAATCGATAAAAAGGTTATAAAAAAGAAAGTATCCGGTAAAAACACCGAATATTCTTTATTAAATCTCGGTGAGGACTTAGTACATATTTTTAATCACTTAGAAAACTTAGAGGAAAAATATTTTGAAAGTTCATAGATAGTTAGGACATGGGTTTGACCCCTGTTAAGTATTTTTATTAGTTAATGAAGATGGGGTTGCCATAAAACAAAAGAAGCTTGGCTTTAGGGCCAACCTTCTTTTGTTGAATTTACAATCTAAAAAGGTCATAAATAAAATTCTATTTTATATATTGCTTGCCCACCAATATATTTGACATTACTTCTGTTGGGATTAGGAACTCTGGTGTACCCATATAGCCAGGTGCAACTTCATATTTATCAAAGGAAATGATTATTTTGCCCTCATTATTTATATAAAAACTTTAAACTATCGTGGTCCGATAATTTTCCGGCAAAGTTTCTAAAGCTTTTTTCAAATCTAAATCTGAATAAG
>CAZUTD010000132.1:0-2858 GCA_964623185.1 uncultured Clostridiaceae bacterium | reverse complement strand
TCTTATCAAGTAGGTAAACCTCATCTGTTAAAATTTCTTTCCTGTTTTTTCTGATTAAATCTAATGAAGTGTTAACTAAAATCCTATAAAACCATGTTTTTATGGAATTAGGATTCTTGAGTTTATGGATAGACAAAAAAGCCTTATATATAGATTCCTGGACAATATCTAAAGCATCATCTGCATTTCTAACATAAGTATAAGCTAGCCTATAAAAAAGTTTTTGATTTGCAAGAATATATTTTTCAAGTTGCTTTTCTAAATTAGCTTTCATTCCTAGGAATATCTCCCTTCAGTTATACTGGGCCTTTTGTATTATACTATATAGACGGGTTAGGCATTAAAAAAGTTTTAAATTTTTTAAAGTAATGAAAATATATTTGTAAGATTAGCCACTAGGAATAGACATTATTACCAAGAATTTGATATAATAAAAGGAAAGTTGACACATTTGCAAGTAGAAATCTTTTGAAGGGGCTTATATTTTGCCTTGGATATATCAAAATGATAAAAAATATTGATTAGAGGGGGAGAAACATGGGGGATAAAAAAAGCACAATAATAAGTTTTAAAAATAGGAAGATACTCACAAAGATGATGATAGCCACTACAATAGTATTTCTCTTAATCACAGGTGTTACACAAACATTCCTATATAACTTTGTAGAAAATATAGTATTTAATATGGAGTTGGAAAAAGCACAGAATGCCCATGCTACTGTTTATGATACTTTTACATCGGCTAGTATAACTAATAAAACTGCAAATAGTGTCTTGGATGAACGCACGGTGATTATCTCCAATAATATTGCTAAGGCCCTGGCCACCAGTAACTATTCTGTGGATACATTGAAGTCAACTGCCGCGGAAATGGGTGCGGATGAAATTTATGTCACTGACGATAGGGGTCTTATAGTTGCAGGTACTGACCAGGGAGTGATTGGTGAATCTGTAGACCAAGCTGGCAATAAACCTGACCGGTTGAAAGCTTTGGATGGTGAAACCGTAGTTGAGGCTGCCCCCGTAAGGTCAGATAAATTAGTCCAGTATATTAGCCTGCCTCGTATTGATGAAAAAGGGATTGTCCATATAGGCTTTAGTTCTTTGCCACATTTCAATATATATGAAGATTCCAACCCGCAAAACTCCATAGGACAGACCAAAATTGGAGAAACTGGCTTGGTTATGGCCTTTAATAGTGACGGGGATATAAAAACACATTCTGATGCAAGCCTCTTAAGAACATTTATTGAAAACAAGGATTTTTTGAATGAAGTTGTGGAAAGGGAAAAAGGGGAAATAGAGTTTTCAGAAAGAGGGGTAGACTACTACGGTATATTTGAGAAAAGACAAGGCTTATATATTGTGGCTGCCATGGGGGTTAAAGAAGTTGCACACAAAGCATGGGTTGTTGGGAAAATATCTATGGTTTTTGCTGGTTTAACTCTTTTATTGGTAGTAATCGGTGTTTATATTCTTTTTAAGACCTTGATTTCAAAGAAAATCAAAATACTAGTTGAAGAATTGGAAGCTGTAAGCAATGGAGATTTAACAAAACAAATACCTGTGGGCTCTAATGATGAAATGGGTATGGTTTACAATAGTTTTAATAATACTATATCGGGAATTAGAAATTTGATTCATGAAGTCTATGTATCGACAGAAACGGTCAGTGCTAGCAGTGAAGAGTTAACTGCTAGTTCACAGCAGATTGCACACATTTCCCAGGAAATGTCTAAGGTTGTCGAGGAAATAGCCCTGAGTTCCGTGGACCAGGCAGAAAATACAAATCTTGGCTATCAAAAAGGCATGGATTTGCAGGCAAATATTGAGGAATTAAGTTCTTTGGCAAAAGAATTAAGTGATATATCAGATAAGATTGAATCCTTAAAAGATGAGGGCGTTATCGCAAATGAAAATGTTACTGAAAAGGCATATACCAGCAATTTATCTATAGATGAGGTATTTGCTATGGTACAGGAAACTAACGAAAGTGCAACAAGGATTAATGATATTTTAAATGTCATTAATGGGATTGCAGACCAAACTAGCTTATTGGCCCTAAATGCCTCCATCGAATCAGCCAGAGCAGGAGAAGCAGGAAGTGGGTTTGCCATAGTAGCCGGTGAGATTAAAAAATTGGCTGAACAATCTTCTGAATCCTCAAATGATATCCAGGTGATTATTGAGGAATTGCAATATAAATCTAATGCTACGGTTACAACAATGGAGAGGGTAAAGGAACTTATGGATGAACAAACAACATCCGTAGAGGATACCAAGGAGGTATTTTTACTCTTGGCCCAGCAAATCCAAGAATCCAGGGAAAGGGTCAAAAAGTTATCGACCCTGGAAACTCGGGTCACAGCCAATAAGGTTGAAATAATAGAGGCATTTAACAATCTGGCCATGACGGCGGAAAATAATGCAGCTAATGCTGAACAGGCCTCGGCATCTACCCAGGAACAAACTTCATCCATAGAAGAGATAGCTAATGCAAGTAATAATTTATCTGAATTGGCAATGCATTTAAAAGATAGGGTGGATGAATTTAAATTATAAGGATTGGCAAGTTTTTGCTGTATGCTTAGGTTAAGCACAGAACAATTTCCCTATTGATTGGGGGAGGGGTTTTGTGCTTTCTAATATTTTTGTCAAAGAGTAGAATAATATAGGGGATATTTTATATCTTGCATGGTTAAACATGGGTTAAGAATATAAGAATTGCATCAATCTTTATGCATTGGATGTAATAAATATACAAGGCCTGCATCATGGGCCCTAAGAGGATTATTGATTACAAATACAAGTGCATATATTCATATGCCAATAAGTACATAAATTACAAAATAGGTCTT
>CAZUTD010000131.1:0-5209 GCA_964623185.1 uncultured Clostridiaceae bacterium | reverse complement strand
TCTTCTTTTAGGGGCACATTGGAATACACATCTCCAATTGTTTCCTTCATAATAAGAGTGCCCTCATTGCATAAGGTTCCTCCTGAATACAGACCCCTAATATATTTTTGTTCATCTTTAAACTTACTGGTTTCCCTATTTACTATTTTTCTAACTTCCTCATCTTCAACTGTAAAGAAAAGATTTTCTGGTTTTTTGCCTTGGGCTACCCTTACAGCCGCTGCTGCCGCGTCCTCTAATGTTTCTGCAGGTATTGCTCCGCAACTCTTAACTAGTGCTACATCCCCACCTAGGAAACAAGTAATGACAGGCTTTTTAATGTCTTTTACTACATTCAGCACTTTTTCCATAACTGCAGGTGACGGCGGTTTAGACATTAACACAATTACCTCAGTTTCTTCATCTGTCGCTAATGCATTAAGACACTGCAACATCATCTTCCCACCTATTTCATCACTTAAATCCCTGCCTCCAGTTCCAAGGGCTTGGGATATTCCTCCACCCAATTTATCAACAATGCAAGTTACTTCCTGTAACCCTGTCCCCGCTGCAGCTACCATACCGATATTGCCCCGGTTGACCCCATTTGCAAAACCCAAGGCGGTTCCATTAATTATGGTTGTGCCGCAATCCGGCCCCATCATTAATAAGCCTTTTTCTATGGCCTTGTTTTTCAGCTCAATTTCTTCCTCAAGACTAACATTGTCGCTGAAAAGCAGGACATGCAAGCCATTATCCAATGCCTTCATAGCTTCGTTTTTTGCATATTTACCTGGTACAGAAATAACTGTGAAATTAGCACCTGGCATTCTATTAATGGCAGCATCCAGTGTTTTTACACGGACCTCCCCTTTTGACGACCCTGATTTTTTATTGTCTAATTCTTCATTGACAAGCTCCAGGGCCTTATCTATAGCTTCCTGGTTTTCTGCCAATATTCCAATAATCATATCACTAGTACCAACTTTTTCATTCTCTGGTAATAGTAGTCCTGAATTTTTCATTAATTGCTTATTATGGTCAGTTCCCATCATAACAGCAGCATTTTCTATCCCGTCTATGCTAGTGATTTTACTGGAGATCACCATTAGGGTTACTGAATCATAATACGCATTTTCTTTGATTTCATTGTATGGAACCATATTTGCTCCTCTCCTTTTTTAAAAATGTTTTTTTATTAACTCATTAATAATTAACATCCCTGTAATTATTCCACTTACACTATCACTACCGGAAGAATGTCCAAGCTTTAAAAAATTTATTGTAGAAGATGCTATCTTAGCTTTATCTGTACTCTTGAAAGATATATAAAATTGGTGAAAGGGTTGGCTAAACTCCCCAATACAAGCATATTTTAAAAACTCTCCACCTAAAAAAGTTGTTTTATTCAGGGAGTTTTTTATTTGTTTTATTAGGTCCTTTTGAAATTCTTTCAGATGCCGTAAATCTATATCCACTGATAATAAAACACTCAGGAAGCCAGTTAAAAAATCATCTCCCGAAGGCGTTAAACCAGGTCCCATCCCAATCAAACCGCTTATACTCTTGGCCGCATCTCCAGACTTTCCACTAATTATACTTTCCATTCCTGCCTTCACTAGGGATAAAGCTTTTGCTGTTAATCTATTGTTTCCCAAATCAATAGAAATATTTTTTAATTTTTTATTATATAGGTATATGACAAGATCTCTTAACCCCTCTCTTCTACCATAGATTTTTAAAAGGTTGGACAGAAAGTCAGTTTTCTCCGGATTAAAATCTTCTAAGGCAAGTTTGATATAATTTAGCTTAGGATCCCATAATAAAGATGATGAATGATTAAATTCATGGTTGTTTATTATAAACCTGTCAGGTTTAAAAATAACCTGGTCATCTTTTTCTATATTAAGCAAATCAAAAGTATCATGCCTTATATCAACCCCAATGAACATGGGGGTGTTTGGCAAATCTTGGGGCTGGATGGAGACCATTTTCTCTTTTAGTAAAATATTAATTGTTCTTTTGTATACTGAATGTACTTTTCCACTGTTATAACTTTTTAATTCCTTACTTATGCTTTGACTTGTTTCTTTTACATTAAAAAAAATGGCCATCCCCCCCTGGTAGTTTTAGTATATCTTAATAGGGTGAAAATGGTCATTAGCAGCCTGCCCGAAAATTTGCACTAAGTCTTATGCAATTTGCATAAACTTATTTCCTTATTCTTAAAATTTGCATTATTTTTAACCCTAGTTGTATTTCTAACGCCTCCTCCGCATCCCTTAAATCTGTATTCAAAATTGTTTTTATCTTGTCAAGCCGATAAATAAAAGTATTCCGATGTATATAAAGTTCCTTTGAAGCTTCACTAATATTACCTTGATATGCAAAATATTGTTCTAATGTTTCTACAAGGTTTGTCTTGTTCTCTAAATCGTGCCTGACTAATTCTGCCACTGTGTTTTCATAAAAACTTTCCAGTTCCACCCGGGATGTGCCTGATTCCAAAAGGTGATAAATTACAAAATCCTCAAAATGCAGCACTTTACTATCTCTTGAGAGTTTTTTTCCCATTTTGATTACTTCCTGTGCTTCTGCAAAGCTAAAATTTAATTTTAAAATACTATCGTAGAGTTTTCCCATTCCAATATTTATTTCTAAATGGGGTAATGTTTTTTTTGTGGATTCGTAAAGTTCTCGTCCAAATTCTTTGGAAAAATCCCTAGCTGTTTTAGGGCTTTCAGTGTTGGCTACCGGCAAAAACAAAATTATCTGATTACCCCTATATATTGATACCGTACTAAATTTTTTATCCCTGGCAAGTTCTTCCGCCGCCCTGATTATGATTTCAATAATATTCCTTAACTCTCTTTTGCTAGCAATAATATCTTTTTTTTCGTTTATACTGCCTGTATTTATTCTTATTACCATGCATACATAATTTTTGTTGGTGTCCATACCATGCAACTCTGCTAAACTATTGACACCACTGGAAGATTCAATCTTGCCTGTTAATAAGTCATCAAAGAAATCCCTTCTAATCTGATGTTTTGCTTCTTCTATCTCCTTAACCTTAATCCTATCTAGGGCAAGAGTTATTGAGGCCCTTTCTAAGGCTATATAATCTATCTTTTTCATTTTGTTTACCGTTTCCCAAATAACAATATAACCATAAAGTTCATTTAAAGCACTTATAGGCATTATCCTGCACACTACAAATTTTTCATCTATATTATATTTTCTCTTAATTGATTTTTTAAAATTTGCAACATCATTAGGTACACCTTTAATAAATTCCAAAGGAAAAACTTTTTGTCTATTTTTTAGATTAAGGATTTCTTCTAGAGGATATGGATTGTCGGCATGTTCGACATAAGTCAATAAATTCCACTTGCTATCCACAATAATTAGGGGATTATTGATTAGGTCTGCCGATTTTTCCGCAATTTCCTTTGAACCACCGCCTGCTAGTGTAATTTCAGTTAGTTGTTCGTGTATATCTATGGACTTCTGTAATATACTGTCTTGTGCCTTAAATGTTTCCTTGTTAATTATATTACTGACTTGAGCCAAAGAATACTGTTGGGGTATTTCAAGCAAGGGTAAATCATATTTATTTGCTGCATCTATCATAGTCTGAGGCATTTGGCCAAAGTACTTCTTCGTTTTAATAGCCAAGGCAGCACAATTAATTTCTGAAAGTTCCCTTATTACCTTTAACTGAAATTCTTCGTCATCCTTAAATACAAAACCCGTTGTAATAACAAAGTCCCCCGGCATAAGCCAGTCAAATGTCTCAGGATTATCCATAATATTTGTATTGTTAATTATATTTGCCTTCCCGCCTTCCCCGGCAAGCAGTTTCAAATCCTCAATGGTGTTAGTTTCTAATAAACGATTAATAGTAAAAAACATAAATTTGCCCCCTTTCAAAGGAGTTCAACAAATAATTTGTTTCTAATTCGGTGGTTCTAGTGGAAACTTAGCTTCCACCAATAAAAATGCTTAGATCAAATCCTTGATTTCCTATTAGATCCCTCCATAGAATCAAATTAAGCAACATCCACAACCTATAGGGTGGCAGGCATTTTAAATAACTATAATTTTTTCCTGCTTCCGGGCTTCTCCAAGGGAATTTCTCCCGCCTTGCATAAGGGGCATTCTTCTGGTGGATAGGAAGATAGTTTTTCGGAAAAAGCAGTTATCAACTTCCTTCCAAAATCCGCTTCCCCGCCTGTTCTGTCAACTAAGGCCGCCACACCTACCACATTACCCCCCATTTCTTCAGCTATATCCATTACTTCTCTTATAGACCCACCGGTGGTAATTACATCCTCTACAACTAATATACGGGCACCCTTGGGGATAGTAAAGCCCCTGCGTAGGGTCATTTTATTATCTTCCCTCTCCGTAAAAAAACTAATTGCATTTAATTGTCTTGCAAATTCATAAGATAATGCAATTCCACCCAATGCAGGCCCAATAACAATATCAATATTATCCTCTTTAAACTCTTCTGCCATCCCAGCAATAATTTCCTCCGCATACTGAGGATTTTGTAGGATCTTGGCACATTGCATATAATTATCACTGTGTAATCCTGAGGTAAATAAAAAATGTCCCCTCCTAAAAACTTCTATCTCATCAAAAATTTCCATAACTCTTTCTTTGCTTATCATCATAAAAACCCCCTATAAGATTTATTTGTATATATCTAGTATAATAATTAATTTTGAAAATATTTATTCAGGATATTTATACAAGGATATTACCTATCAATGAATTAACATCCTCTATTTTGTTTTGTAATAAGTATTTTTCTATCCCCTCTAAAACATCCATACTTGCCCTTGGGTTTATAAAATTAGTCGTACCTACAGCAATGGCGGTTGCACCTGCCAGGATAAATTCCACGGCATCCTCACCCGACATAATTCCTCCCATGCCAATGATAGGAACATCTACAGCCTGGGCCACCTGGTATACCATTCGTACTGCCACAGGTTTTACTGCAGGGCCCGAAAAACCCCCTATAATATTTGGTAATATGGGTTTTCTCCTATGAACATCTATGGCCATGCCCATTATTGTATTTATCAATGATAAAGCGTCGGCTCCCCCGCTCACCGCAGCCTTAGCAATTTCTCCAATATGAGTAACATTAGGGGTTAGTTTCACCATTAATGGCTGTTTTGCATATTTTTTTACTTCTCTCGTAACATGTTCTGTC
>CAZUTD010000130.1:0-5211 GCA_964623185.1 uncultured Clostridiaceae bacterium | reverse complement strand
TTCTTAGATGAATATAAAAAGGGCAGGACACCTAATCCTGACATCATGTGTAACAAGGAAATAAAGTTTAAGGCATTTTTGGATTACGCTCTGAAATTAGGTGCTGATTACCTTGCTACCGGCCACTACGCCCGGATAGATTTTCAGGATGGGCATTATAGATTATTGAGGGGTAAGGATAGTAACAAGGATCAGAGTTATTTTCTAAGTGCTTTAAACCAATATCAATTATCTAAAACATTATTTCCTCTTGGTAATCTAACTAAAGGGGAGGTAAGGGAAATAGCAGAAAAAAATAATCTGGCAACTGCACAAAAAAAAGATAGTACTGGCATTTGTTTTATAGGTGAGAGAAATTTTCGGGAATTTTTATCTAAATATTTGCCAGCACAGCCTGGGGATATGAAAACTTTAGATGGTGAAATCAAGGGTCAACATGGTGGTTTAATGTTTTATACCCTAGGGCAAAGAAAGGGTCTAGGCATTGGTGGGAGTGGGTCAGGCCAACCCTGGTTTGTAGCTAAAAAAGACTTGGAAAACAATATTTTGTATGTGGTACAGGGAGAGGATAATCCGGAACTGTATAGCTTTGGTCTATTGGCTGATAATTTGGCCTGGATTGATGGTCGGGAAGGGGTATCATCTTTTGAATGTACAGCTAAATTTAGGTATAGGCAAAAAGACCAGAGCGTAAAGGTTCTTATAAAGAACAATAATGAATGCAGGGTGGTATTTGATAAGGCCCAAAAAGCCATTACACCAGGCCAGTCCGTTGTTTTTTATGATGGGGAAATATGTTTGGGCGGTGCTATTATCGACAGAGCATTGAAGAAGGAGGAGCTTTAAGATAAGATAGAAGAGAGGCTCTTGTGGAGGAGGGGTTTATTTGAGGGAAGCTAAATATTATGAGTCATCAAATAATCTTGTTATTTGCAGGCTATGTCCACATGGATGTAAAATTCCCATTTCAAAGGTTGGAAAATGCGGGGTTAGGAAAAATATTGATAATAAGCTTTTTTCACTGAATTATGGGAAACTGTCAGCTATCAATATTGACCCTATTGAAAAAAAACCTATATTCCACTTCTTAGAGAAAACATCAACCCTATCCTTGGGGAGCTATGGCTGTAACTTGACTTGTTACTACTGCCAGAATTACCATATTTCAAAGGAAGTACCAAGCACTATAGAAAGGACACCAGGGGAAATTGTAGAATTAGCACTGGAATATAAACTGCCCTCGATTTCCTATACATATAATGAACCAACTGTATTCTATGAATATGTTCTTGAAGTAGCCCAACTTGCCAAGGCCAAGGATTTAAAGAACATTCTTGTAACCAATGGCTATATAGAGGAAGAAGCCTTAAAGGAGTTATTACAATATATAGATGCTATAAATATTGACCTAAAGGCTTTTAGGAACGATGTTTACAAGAGTTTCTGTGGCGGGGAATTGGAGCCTGTAAAAAAATCAATTCAACTTGCAAGTCAATATTGTCATGTAGAAGTGACCAGCTTAATTGTACCAGAAATGAATGATGATTTACATCAATTATCTGAGTTATTCCAATGGTTGGCTTCCCTTGATAGGAAGATACCATTACACCTGTCCAGATACTATCCTAGATATAAATATCATAAACCGCCAACGGATATAGGATTTATGGAAGAGGTAAAACATGAGGCAAAAAAATATTTGCTAAATGTCCACTTGGGTAATGTATAAATTGAAAGGGAGGTGATATTGTGGATAAAATATTGGGACTAGCTATCTCTCCTCATCCGCCAATTATTATACCTGAAATTGGGGAAGGCAGAGAAAAACAAGCACAAAAAACTATAAATGGTATGGATAAAATGGCAAAAACAGTTGCCAGGAAAAAGCCCCAGACAATTGTGGTTATTACCCCTCACGGTAATTTATTCACAGATGGCATATCAATTTTGGAGGCAAGAGAGTTAGTCGGTGACATGGGGGATTTTGGCAGGTCTGATATAAGATTAAAAAAATCTGTAAATGTAGACCTGTTGGAAAAGTTATCAAATAGATTTGAAGAAATGAAAATTCCTAGCGTTTTTATTAATAACTCCCTGGGGCAAAGATATAATGCAAAACTGACCATTGACCACGGGGCATTTATCCCCTTATACTATATCGACAAATACTGGGACAATTATGAAATAATACATATAACAATAGGCATGCTTAGTCCTATGGAATTATATTCAATAGGTAAAGTTATTGCTGATACAATAGAGGATTCAAAATATAGGACCATAGTTTTAGCTAGTGGGGATATGTCCCATCGTCTAATTGATGAAGGACCTTACGATTATAACCCTATGGGGAAAGTCTTTGACGATAAGGTTGTGGATGCAATAAGTACAGGGGATGTCGAGACCATTGTCAATATGCCAAAAAACATTTATGAACCTGCGGGTGAATGTGGCCTAAGACCTTTTGTTATGGCATTGGGATTTTTTGACGGTTATGAGCTGGAGTCCGAGGTTTTTTCATATGAAGGACCTTTTGGGGTAGGCTATATGACCGCCTTTGTTGATGCAAAGGGAAAAGAAAAGCCTAGTTTGATAGAAAAGGAAAAAAAGAAAATAGAAAACGAATATCAAAGGAAGAGAAGGGAGGAAAGTCCCTTTATAGCCCTGGCTAGAGCTAGTATAGAAAATTGGGTTAAATCTGGTAAAAGGATGTCCTTTGATGATTGGAAGGAGACCATATCGGATAAAACATGGACTAATTATGTTGAAGAAAACAGGGCTGGTGCTTTTGTATCTATACATAAAAATGATCAATTAAGAGGATGTATTGGAACCATAGAGGCCACACAAGAAAATATGGCTCAAGAGATAATAAGGAATGCAATCCAGGCCTCATCATCCGATTCAAGGTTTAACCCCATTGAACAAAGCGAATTAATTGCCCTGGATATCAAGGTGGATATATTAGATGAAATAGAGCCAATCGAGGGAATGAAACAGCTAGATATAAAAAAATATGGAGTTATTGTGGAATCTGGCTATAAAAGGGGCTTATTATTACCAAATCTTGAAGGGGTAAATTCCGTCGAGGAACAGGTAAGCATTTCTATGAGAAAGGCGGGCATTACACCTGGTGAGGAATATAAACTTTATCGTTTTCAGGTAACCCGGTATGAATAAAGATTGATGACAGAAAAAAACAGCTATAATAAAACACCTCCAAGGCAGATAGTCTAATTGCTTATAATTAGATAATCTACTTGGAGGTATTTTTATATGCCATATTTAAATTCTATTGAAAATTAATTTGATAAACTTTTCTTAAATTCGCTGGGTGTCACAGAAGTGAATTTTTTAAAATCCCGATTAAAATGGGACTGGTCAAAATAACCGCTATCATGGGCAAGCTTAGTCATGCTTGTATCTCTATTATACTAGGGGGGAATTCTACAACCAATATTTATTGGGAAAGAGGAAGAGATAAAAAGCTTGCTTTACTATCCTTACCCGCTGCAGGGTTTACCTTTATTATAACAGCTTATACAATCGCATTCTGTTTAATCCAACTATTTAATTTTAATTTCCTGTCCTATCCTGCGGGTTTAAATCCGTCACCTATTGAAGCTGTCCCCCTATATATAAGTGGTGGACCATTAGAGATTTTCAGGGCACCCACAGGACCATTTCTATGGGAACATGCTATAACTTATGCTATTACCTCAGTTGCATTCCTTTGGTGTTTCGCGATAATAGGAATGTGGCCCTTTAATAAATTAAAATTAAAACAACCAATCTTTGGGGGATTAGTTACTGCTACATGCTTGATGCTGGGTATTATCACATTTAACATCGCAATCCACCAACTAAAAATCGAACCATTTTTATTTTTGTCCTATGCTATTGGCTTGATTTTCGGGGTTCTTATAACTATGACGATTTTCCAAACATGGCCGGGCTCAAAATTTGAACCAGTGATTGGTGGTTTTATAAATGTTGGATTTTCCCTAGTAATAGGGGCCATTGGTTATTACATTGTAAAGACATTTTGTGTATGGCATTTTGGTGAAAGTATGTTGTATCCGGACAATCTCTTTGCAATTAATACCATGATGTTGGGCTTGTTGTTCCCAATGTGGGCGGCATATGGTGATTTGTTAGAATTTTGGCCATTACCTCCCCTATCAAAACCTGATGATGAATAATGTTTGAGTCGATATATTAAATGTTTTTAATGGAAAACTTGAGTTACGAGTAAAAAGATTATAAATATATTGAATATATTATAAAGGGATGGTTTTATGAAAACTAGGATATTAGTAATTAATCCAGGTTCCACATCGACAAAAATAGGGATATATGATGATGAAAACCCATTGTTTGTAAAGTCTGTACAACATAGTGGGGAGGAGCTTTCTAGGTATAATGAAATCAGTGACCAGTACCAAATGAGAAAGGATAGGGTCTTGACGGAGCTGGATAATAATTTAACCAGCATTGACACAATTGTGGCTAGGGGGGTTATTGCCCCCTGTACAATCAGGGGCTTATAAAGTTAACGAGGATATGGTCTATCAATTAAGGTATCATCCACAAAATGAACATGCGTCAAATTTGGGTGCTATTATTGCCCACTCTATATCACAGGATTTGGGTATAGAGTCCTACGTCTATGACCCCGTAACTGTTGATGAACTAGAACCTATTGCCAGAATTACAGGATTACCCGAGATGGAAAGAAAGGGTATGGGGCACAATCTAAACATGAGGGCTTCAGCTATTAAATATGCCCAGGAGATAGATAGGCCATACGACGAATTATCCCTAATAGTGGCGCATTTAGGTGGTGGGATTACCCTTAGCCTTCATAAAGATGGACGAATGATAGACATGATATCTGATGATGAGGGGCCATTCTCTCCAGAAAGAGCAGGGGATCTTCCAGGGTTTCAGGTGATTAAAATGGCAACTTCACCCGAATATGATTACAAAAAAATGATGACCAAGGTTAGGAGGCAGGGCGGATTAAATGCCTATTTTAACACCACTGATGCTAGAGAGGTAGAAAATATGATTGAAAAAGGTGATAAAAAAGCAGCCTTGGTTTATGAAGCCTTAGCCCATAATGTGGCAAAAAATATTGGTAAGTTGGCAGTAGTTGTATCGGGAAAATTAGATGGGATAATCTTAACTGGGGGAATGGCATACTCTTCG
>CAZUTD010000129.1:2186-5266 GCA_964623185.1 uncultured Clostridiaceae bacterium | reverse complement strand
ATTTTGAACTTAAGGTTTCTATCGGTGACGACATCCCCCATCCCAATTCTTTAGAACATTATATTGCTTGGGTTAAAGTATTCTTCTTTCAAGACAAGGGAAAGTTTCCAGTAGAAATTGCTGATTTTCGCTTTACTGCCCATGGAGAGGGAGGCAACTTTACCGAACCAGTAGGTTTAACAAGGTTAAGCCTAGAAAACTCCGGTACAATCCATGCCATAAGTTATTGTAATATTCATGGTGTATGGGAAAACAGTCAGGAAATTACTGTAGAATAAAAAACCGCTTAAGAAGCTTTCACATAAAGATTTAAACAAGCTCAAGTGAACAGCTTTAAAATCGGCAGGATTAAGACCACATTGGGAATAAATCCCTAGTGTGGTCTTAATTTTCGTCTTCTAAATTGCCCGCAAAAAGGGATTATTATCCCTAGACTAAGCCAAAATATCTTCCAAAAAAATTATAAGTTATCTATTATTGTTTGCTTGTTTATAGTCCTCCTATTAGGAGGAAACCTGGACACCGGCGACATTAGTCTATCTAATCCTTATTGTCCCAGACAAGCTCCATATGCGACCTGCCTCTACTTGCTTATAAAAAATGAAGCTAAATCAGCTCCATTAATTGTTCCTTTAATAGTTTTATATCCATATTAATAATTTCCCATATTAAATTTACACCTTCATAGTCATGGACTATGCGGTTTCTTAATCCGCGAATTTTAAACCAAGGAATCCCATGATGTTTTGAAAGATATTCCTTATCAAATTTATTAACTAGCTCACCTATCTGGCTCAAATTAAAAACACAGGCTTCAACCATCATACTATTATTTCTAAATTCGGTATAATCTACATCCTTAGTATATTTTAATATGGATTCGATATAGTTAATTATCTTTTGAATAATCCTGTGATTTTTCATATATAACCATACCTCCATTTTCTATTTCTTGCATTATTAAAGAATCTTTTTCAATATGGGACCTATCAATCAAATCTATATCTGTCTTTAAGGTACTAACAAGCACCTCTAGTAATCCAATAAAATCAAGGCCTTTCAACTTTCCATTAGTATCAATATATAAGTCTATATCACTGCCTGCAGTGGCATTACCTTTTGCATAGGATCCAAACAGTATTGCCTTACTTATTGGATAATCTTCAAATATAGGCGTCATTTTTTCTTTTATAGTTTCAATTGAAATAAAATTAGAAGTCATATTTTACGCCTCCTTCTTATCTAATTAAACATTGTGTATCTATTATATCACAATGTATTTGTCAGCTAAATACTTATATCGGCTTGCTATTTCTTTGGCTTACTATAGCTCCATTAATTGTTCCTTTAATAGTTTTATATCCATATTAAATTTACACCTTCATAGTCATGGACTATACGATTTCTTAAGCCGTAGGGCAGATGACCCTATCTGCCCGGGGTTTGTTAGGGGACCTGTTTTAAATGGTGTTCTAATCCGAAAGACCACAGGGTGAACTGACCATATCATTTTTTTCTCAGATATGACCCAGGACCATATCAGTAAGGCCCCATAGGAAGTTTTTATTGCCTTCAAATTTACTATAAAATCGGGGAAAATATCCTAGCTATTGATTCAATAAATCTGTGATGAATTGGCCTCTCCCTATATTCCTCCAGGACAACTTCCTTGCTCACATCAAGGTCTAAATAGAAATTATCCCTTAATTTTTCCGCAATATCCGTATCATATAGAAAAGCATTGACCTCGAAGTTCAGGTAAAAACTCCTAATATCTAAATTGGCTGTCCCTATGGAGGAAAAGTTACCATCTATAATAAATGTTTTGCTGTGGACAAAGCCTTTTTGGTATTGATAGATCCTGACTCCCGCCTCCAATAATTCCATAAAGTGTGACTTGGATGCCCAAAAAACTGTCTTATGGTCCGCTATGCCGGGAACAAGTATTTTTACATCTATTCCCCTTATAGCAGCTGTTTTTAATGCAAGCAATATACTTTCATCGGGGACTAAATAGGGTGTGGTAATTAAAATTTCCTGGCTTGCAGTCGCAATAGCAGAAAAATAGGCCTGGTGTATGGGTTGCCAGTAAGAATCAGGCCCACTGGAAGCAACCTGTATCATCTGGTTTCCACAGTAGCCTTGTTTGGGGAAATACATGGTATTTTTTAATTCTTCCTGGCTTACAAAATACCAATCCTTTAAGAATATCACCTGAAGTAAATATACTGCCTCACCACAAATCTTTAAATGAGTGTCCCTCCAAAAACCCATCTTTTTATCCCTGCCTAAATATTCATCGCCTATATTGAGGCCACCAACAAAGCCTGTTTTACCATCTACTACCAGTATCTTCCTATGGTTTCTATAGTTTAGTCTACTACCAAAGAAGGGCAGGGTTACTGGCAAAAATGCTTCCATCTTTATTCCGGCTTCTTTAAATTTATTTATGAAATCCTCTTTTAGCCTCCAAGATCCTACCGCATCATAAATAATCCTTACTTTTACCCCTTCTTTTGCTTTTTTGATTAAGGCTTTTTGGAACTGCCTGCCTATAAGGCTATCCTTTATAATGTAATATTCCATATGTATATGGTGGTCTGCCCTGTCAATAGCCTCTAGCATTTCACTGAAGGTTTCTTGCCCATTTATCAGGACCTCTGCCTGGTTATTAACAGTTATGGGAGTTTTTGAATTGTTAAGAAGTAGGGGGGCAACTGTGGCCCGGGTATCTGTAAAATTATCTTTTAGGAATTCACCATAATCAGTAAAACTTATTTGATGGTATAGTAAGTTGTGGATTACATCATAATCCTGTTTTCTTTTCTTAATAAAGGTATTCTTCTTTCTATGGTTCTGCCCAATATATAAATATAAAAACATTCCTATACCCGGTAAAAAAATCAGGGCCATCAGCCATGCTACTGTGCTGGAGGGATTCCTATTATCCAAAATAATTAATATGCTTGCAAAAATTGTCATCACAGTAAACAAAATAGCAAACATTTTAAAAACATCCATGAAATCTCCTCCTAAAACAACAATTTAAAATTCCTAGTCCGCATCTTATTCCCGGAGTT
>CAZUTD010000129.1:0-2176 GCA_964623185.1 uncultured Clostridiaceae bacterium | reverse complement strand
CTTCGCCTTGTATTTTAAACTTCCATTAATTTAATTATAAGCTAATAAACTTATACCAGTCTTTTATAGCTTTCATATCTTTCCCTAGCATCCTTTTCTGCCTTGTCAAATAATTGTTCCGCAACTTCAGGGAATGATTTTGTTAGGGATGCATATCTCAACTCACTCATAAGGAAATCTTTGAAGGAAGCCTTTGGTTCCTTAGAATCCAGAGTAAATGGATTTTTTCCCTCGTCCTTTAATTCCGGATTATACCTATATAGATGCCAGTATCCAGCCTCTACTGCCCTTTTCTCCTGTTCTTGTGTTTGACCCATACCTGCCGAAATTCCATGGGCAATACATGGAGAGTAAGCAATAATCAGAGATGGACCCTTATAAGCCTCGGCCTCTCTCATAGCCTTAACTAATTGGTTCTTATCAGCCCCCATGGCTACTTGAGCCACATATACATAGCCATAGCTCATGGCCATCATGCCTAGGTCCTTTTTCTTGGTCCGTTTACCCGCAGCGGCAAATTTTGCAACAGCAGCTGTTGGTGATGCTTTAGAGGACTGGCCTCCTGTATTTGAATACACTTCAGTATCCAAAACAAGAACATTTACATCTTCGCCAGAAGCAAGTACATGATCTAAACCACCATAACCGATATCATAAGCCCAACCGTCTCCACCAAAAATCCATTGTGATTTCTTGGTGAGATAATTTTTCTTTTCGATAATTTCGGCTACTGCGTCCTTATCCTTCTCAGTTTCTAGCAATGGAAGAATCTTATAAGTTGCAGCCTTAGATGCCTGGCCATCATCCTTGTTATTAAGCCAGTCTTGGAAGGCCTCCTTTAGTTCCGGATTAATATCCAGTCCTATTGCTTCCTCCATAAGGCCTGAAATCCTATCTCTAATTTGGGTTGACGCTAACATCATACCATATCCGAATTCAGCATTATCCTCAAATAGGGAGTTTGCCCAAGCAGGACCCTTGCCTTCTTGGTTTTTGCAATAAGGTATGGAAGGCACACTTCCTCCGTAGATAGACGAACAACCAGTAGCATTAGCAACAATCATCCTGTCACCAAATAATTGGGTAGTTAATTTAATATATGGAGTTTCTCCACAACCAGCACAAGCTCCGGAAAATTCAAATAGGGGTTGTGCAAATTGGCTACCTTTTACACTTGCAATATTAGTTAGGTTTGATTTGTCCGTAAGAGTCATTGCAAAATCCCAGTTCTCTTTTTGTTCTTCAATTTGCGGTTCTAAATCTTTTAAGACTAGTGCCTTGTTTTTAGAAGGACAGGTGTTAACACAAACCCCGCATCCTGTACAATCCAAAGTTGATACTTGTAGACGGTATTGCAGCCCTTGAAGTTCTTTACCCATTGCCTTTAATGTAGTAAACCCTTCAGGTGCATTTTTGCCTTCTTCTTCATCTAATAAGAAAGGTCGAATTGCCGCATGCGGGCATACAAAAGCACATTGGTTACATTGTATACAGTTTTCAGAAATCCACTCGGGTACACTTACAGCTATACCACGTTTTTCATAAGCACTGGTTCCCAAGGGGAAAGTTCCATCTTCTGCACCTACAAAGGCACTTACTGGAAGATTTTCACCAGCTTGAGCATTTATAGGTCTCAAAATATTTTTTATAAAATCAGGCTCTTCCACCGCAGCTGCTGTTTCTTCTGCAAGGCCCTTCCAGCTGTCAGGTACTTCCACTTTCACAATAGCATCAGCACCGCGATCTATAGCCTTATGGTTCATATCAACAATTTTTTCGCCTTTTCTACCATAAGCTGTTACAACAGCTTCTTTTAAGTGTTCCAAAGCTTCTTCTACAGGCATAACTTGTGCCAACTTGAAGAAAGCAGATTGCATAACCATATTAATTCTTCCGCCCAAGCCAACTTCCCTAGCTATCTCTGTTCCGTTAAGGATGTAGAAATTAATATCATTTTCAGCAATGTACCTCTTAAGGCTTGCCGGTAGTTTTTCTTCCAATTCCTCCAGGGTCCACTGGGTATTCATTAGGAAGGTACCAGCTTTTTTTAGCCCTTTTAATAAGTCATATTTGTATACATAAGCTTGGTTGTGGCAAGCAATAAAATCGGCTTCATCAATTAGATAGGTTGATTTAATCGGCTTTTGACCAAAGCGCAAGTGGGAAATTGTTACCC
>CAZUTD010000128.1:0-5329 GCA_964623185.1 uncultured Clostridiaceae bacterium | reverse complement strand
GATACAAATAGTGCAGGGAGAAAAATATAGGGAGTTGGCAAATGCGCATCAAACAAGGGATATTCCTATCCCCTCTAGGAGGGGAACAATCTATGATAGAAATGGCAAAGAATTAGCTTTGAGTGCCAGCAGTAGCACGGTATGGGCAAAGCCAAGTGAAATTGAAAGTCCGGAAGAGGCGGGGGGTATATTAGCTGAAATTTTGGAATTAGACGAGGTAGAAACTATAGAAAAGCTACGGAACAAAAAATATGGTTTAATAAGAATAGCACGATGGATTGAGGACGATGTAGCTGATACAATTCGGACTAAAAAAATAAATGGTGTTTGGATTGCTGAAGACAATAAAAGATATTATCCGTATGGAAATTTTGCTGCTTATGTATTGGGACATACAACGGATGATAATAGGGGTATGGCGGGAGTAGAGCTGGAATATGAAAAATATTTAAGTGGATTACCGGGAAGATGGATAAAAAATACTGATGCGGCTGGAAGGCAGTTAGCTTTTAGCGTAGAAAGATATTATCCTCCAGAGGATGGGCTAAATCTTGTACTGACTATTGACGAAGTTATACAACACTTTGCTGAAAAAGCTGTTGAAAATGCATTGAAGATTCACCAATCAAAACGGGTGACGGCCCTTGTGATGGATGTAAAAACAGGGGATATTTTGGCCATGGCTGCTAAACCCGATTATGATCCAAATGAACCCAGAATACCACTGGATGATATTTTAAAAGAAGAAATAGAACAAATGGACGATGAAAAAAAGCTAGAAGCATGGTTTAGTATGTGGAGAAACCCTATAATAAATGATACATATGAACCAGGATCAACTTTTAAGCTAATTACAGTGGCCGGGGTTTTGGAGGAAGGTCTGGCTACGCCTGATAGTCAATTTTATTCGGGTGGAACTATCAATGTGGCTGGTAGACAAATAAGATGTTGGAGGTATTATAATCCCCATGGTCAACAAACCTTAACCCAAGCTGTACAAAATTCATGCAATCCCGTTATGGTTGAACTAGGACAAAAACTAGGTGTGAAAACATTTTATAACTATCTCGATGCCTTTGGTTTTTCTGATACGACCGGGATTGATTTGCCAGGGGAAAGAAAATCTATTATGTATAATGTGGACACCACTGGTCCAGTTGAATTGGCAACAATGTCTTTTGGTCAGAGTATTTCAGTTACGCCTCTGCAACTGATTAATGCGGTTTCAGCTATTGCCAATGATGGCAAGTTAATGAGACCAAGAATTGTAAAGGAATTAGTTGATGCAGAAGGTAAAGTTGTACATCGTTTTGAGGAAACAATGGTTAGACAGGTCGTTTCTGAAAAAACTTCTCAAGAAATGCGTGATATTATGGAGTCCGTGGTATCTAGCGGTTCGGGTAAAAGTGGATATATTCCAGGTTACCGGGTTGGAGGAAAGACTGGAACCGCTCAAAAAGTTGTAGATGGCAGATATGCCCAAGGTATTCATGTGGCCTCATTTATAGGGGTAGCTCCTTGTGATGATCCCAGATTGGCTGTATTGACAATAGTTGATGAACCTAGTGGATATAGCCATTTTGGTAGCGTAGTGGCGGCACCCATTGCAAAGGAAATATTGGAGGAAAGTCTAAGATATTTGGATATTAAGCCGAAATATACGGAGGAAGAGGCAGAAACTCTAATACAAAAGGAAGTTGTTATTCCAGAGGTTAGGGGGTTAACGGTTAAGGAAGCATCTCAAATCTTGCTGCAAAATAAGCTGGAATATGGCACCGGACCAGAATTTTCCGACGATGGCGATGATATTGTGGTGGATATGTTTCCCAAACCCAAGGCAAGGGTGTCCGAGGAATCAATAATAATCCTATATACTAAGGTAAATAAAAATCTCGTTTCGGCTGTGCCAGTACCGAATCTTGATGGAAAAACAATAAGAGAAACGGATACTATATTAAATGCCGTCGGATTAAAACTTAAAATTACTGGTAATGGGTTGGCTAGAAATCAGTATCCGGAAGCAGGAACCGAGGTAGAACCAGGAACAATAATAAATGTCGAGTTCAAACCTGATTAAGACAAATATTATTTATCTAGGTGGAAAACAAGAACTATTTTATTATAAAAGGGCAACTGAGATTAAAGAGACCATGCTTTAATTCCGGGTTGCCTTTTAAAAATCTTATGAAATGGAAATACACTTTAGATAAATAAGATTTTATTTGAGAAAGATAATAGGATAGGGGGATATCTATGCTATTGCAAGAATTAGTAAAGGGTCTTGAAGTTGACAATATACGGGGAGAACTTGGGCTGCATATTGATAATGTTGTTTATGATTCACGGGAGGTATCAAAAAATAGCTTGTTTATCTGTATAGAAGGTTTCAAAACTGATGGACATTTATACATACAAAATGCTATTATGAATGGAGCGGTAGCAATAATTGCGGAGAAAAGCATTTGTCTTGAGGGAGTAACAGTTATAAGTGTTAAGGATACACGGAAGGCTATGGCTACTATAGCTAATCATTATTATAATCATCCAAGTCATGATTTAAAATTAATCGGTATAACTGGCACTAACGGGAAGACTACGACAACATATATGGTAAAGAGTATTATTGAAACTAGTGGCAAGAAAACGGCAGTAATTGGAACAATCTCGAACTGGATTGGGAATAAAGAATTTAAAACTGAGCGTACGACACCGGAGTCTTTGGATATACAAAAAATATTAAGAAAAGCCTTAGATAAAAGTATAGAATATTGCATAATGGAAGTTTCCTCACATTCCCTGGAACTTCAAAGAGTAGAGGAATGTGATTTTAGTATAGGTACTTTTACTAACCTATCGCCCGAGCATTTAGATTTTCATGGCAATATTGTAAACTACAGAAATGCTAAAAAAAAGCTTTTTAATAAAACTAACTTATGCAACATTATTAATCTGGATGATGAAGATGGTAAAATTATCATCAGAGAAATTCAAAATAGCACAACACCATTACTTACATACGGAACAGACGAGAAAGCCGATATAAAAGCGCAAAATATAATTATGACCATAAAAGAAATTACATTTGATTTAATTACACCAGATTATAGGGGGGCAATTAAAGTTAAGATTCCCGGCAAATTTACAGTTTATAATGCATTAGCTGCCATTGCAATAACTTATGCCCTAGGAATTGATTTTAAACATATCAAAGAAGGGCTGCTGGCTATGGAAGGGGTTGCCGGCAGATTGGAAACCATCAAGGAGTTTGAGGACTTTTCTGTTATTGTTGATTATGCCCATACGCCTGCTGCATTAGAAAATTTACTGCAGTCTGTAAGAGAATTTGTGCAAAATAAAGTAATTACTGTATTTGGTTGTGGGGGAGATAGGGACAAAAGCAAAAGACCCCTTATGGGGTGTATATCTGGTAGATACAGTGATTTAACAATAATCACTTCTGATAATCCCAGAACAGAAAATCCAGCGAGCATTTTGGCAATGGTTGAAGAGGGCATAAAAAAAACAGATGCAAGATATTTGGTGATAAAAGATCGTAGGAAGGCTATTGGCCTAGCTTTAAAAAATGCACAAAAAGGGGATATTGTAGTTATAGCTGGAAAGGGGCATGAAACATATCAGATTATTAACAATGATACCCTTGAATTTGATGATAAAAAAGTTGCTTTGGAAATCGCACGAGAGGAAGGAATATTATGTTAAAACAAACAATAGATAAAATTCTGTATGCATGTAAGGGGAAAGTGTTGCAGAAAGGGATGCAGGATTGGATTCAAAATATTTCTATAGATTCTAGAAAAATCAGTCCTAACAGTTTATTTATTCCAATTATAGGTGAAAAATTTGATGGCCATGATTTTATTATTGAGGCAAGGCAAATGGGAGCAGTAGCCATACTATGTCAAAGAGGCAAAAACATTCCGATAAATGATTTGGAAGATATTTATATAATAGAAGTTGAAAATACCCTGACTGCCTTACAAAATATAAGCAAAAAATATAGACAATGTTTTAACATTCCTTTCCTAGCTGTCACAGGGAGCACTGGAAAAACTTCCACGAAAGATATGATTAGCAGCGTACTAAACTACAAATTTAATACACTAAAAAATATAGGTAATTTAAATAATGAGATAGGCCTGCCCCTAACGATATTAAATTTAAATAATAAACATGAGATAGCAGTTCTGGAGATGGGAATGTCTGCAATTGGGGAAATTTTAGATTTAACCAAGATTGTTAAACCTCATATAGCTATTATAACTAATATAGGCGTTTCTCATATTTCACAGCTGGGCAATAAGGAGAACATTGCAAAAGCTAAGATGGAGATTGCTACTTATTTAGGTGAAAAAGATTTTTTATTATTAAATGGTGAAGACAAATTTTTATCCAAACTACGGGATACAAAAACCAAATATAATAAGGTGTTTTTTGGTCTAAACAGCAATAATGATATTTACCCAAAACAAATTAAGGATTTGGGTGAGGGGGGCTTTAGCATTACCATTGAAAAAGATGGGCAAGAACATTTATTTAGAATAAAACAACCCGGAATTCATAATGTCTATAATGTATTACCGGCCATATGGGTCGGGTTACATAATGGTATGAAGCCTGATGAAATCAAAACTGCTTTGGAAAATCATCTGCCTACAGAAATGAGAATGGAAATGATAAATCTTGATAATATTAAGCTAATAAATGATGCTTATAATGCTAGCCCTGATTCCATGAAGGCAGCCTTGGATGTATTAAAAAGCATTAAAGGTGCAAGGAAAATAGCGGTTTTAGGAAATATGTTTGAACTAGGTAATTTTTCATACGAGGGGCATTATATGGTGGGGAATTATGCGGCAGATAAGGTGGATGTTTTGATTACAGTTGGAGATATTGCAGAAGCGATAGCGGATGGAGCAACTTCATTTGGTATGAAGAATCAAATATATAAAACAATGTCCAACAGGGAGGCTAGCGAAATACTAATAGGTCTATTAAGAAAAGATGATCTTGTTTTAATAAAAGGTTCTAGAGGAATGACTATGGAAAAAATAGTTGATTATTTACAAGAGAGGAGTTAATTTAATGTTGCAACAAAACCAGCTAATTTACACAATAATAATTGGATTTTTTATTACGCTAATTTTAGGACCATTGATTATCCCCTTTTTAAAAAGGTTAAAGGTGGGGCAAACTGTTAGGGAAGAGGGTCCCCAAAGCCATATGTATAAGAGTGGCACGCCAACAATAGGGGGAATAATAATTATTATCTCGGTGCTAATTACGTGTTTTACCTCAGGTATAATAAATT
>CAZUTD010000127.1:775-5351 GCA_964623185.1 uncultured Clostridiaceae bacterium | reverse complement strand
AATATGAAGAATATCCTTTATTTCATTTTCTATCTCCGGAAGGTAGTTTTGTATTTTATCTAGAGCCTCGATGTTTTTTTGATTGTTTATAATATATTCAAAAATAATTTGATGATTTGCGAGATAAAAATCATCCGAGCATATCTCTTTATTGATATTTGAAATGAATTGGGGATTTACTAACATATATTTTATCAATTGTTTAGCAGCAATAATGTGTCCTTTTTCTTCAACCAAGGGTACCATTTGTATATATCTATTATTTCTCCTGCGATTAGAACTATACTTAATATTATTATCAGCATTGACTCCCGTGGACTCCGCATATATTTCCCCAACAAGGGCATTTCTTGATATGCCTGTCCTTTCTACAGCCCTTTTTACATATTCCTCTCTCTCAATTGGACTTTTAATTTCCCTAATTATATTTGCGATTTCCTTGCCCAAGTCAATCTTGTCCCTTGTTGAATTTGAATTATATTTTTGTTGGGCTAGCAACATTTTATAGTCAACGGAATTCATAGCTTCATTCAATTTTTTTTCAAAATGCAATTTCCCATTTTTCTTAATGAAATCATCTGGATCAATCCCTTTAGGCAATAAAATTATTTTAATATTTTGATGTATATCCTGTAATATTTGTATGGCCCTTAAGGTTGCTTTTACACCAGCATCATCCCCATCAAAACATAAAACAATTTCTTCAAAATATTTTCTGAGTATGAGTCCATGATCTTTAGTTAAGGATGTCCCCAGGGTAGCAACGCAGTTTTTAAAGCCATATTGATGCAAGGTAATAACATCCATATAACCTTCCACCAAAATAAGATGTTTGTTTTTACTATGCCTTCGAGCAATATTAAGAGCATACAAAGTTTTGCTTTTATTAAAATATAAGGTTTCAGGTGAATTTAGATACTTTGGTAATGAATCATCCAGAACTCTACCCCCAAAACCTATGACATTTCCCCTTATGTCAAATATCGGAAACATAATCCGATTCCTAAATCTATTGTAGTAGGTATTTTTTTGTTTGTTTTTTATAGCAAGGCCTGCGTTTTCAACCTCCTGCTCTGTATAACCTTTGTCTTTAAGATAACTTAACAAATCATCCCAACTATTTAAAGCATATCCTAGTCCAAAAGATTTTATTGTTCTAACAGTTAATCCCCTTTTCAGAATATAGTTTAGGGCTGGATTTTTATTTTGAACTAAGTTATTATAAAAAAATCTTCCTGCAAGTTTATTTATTTCAAAATACTTTTTTTGTTTCCTTTGTTTATCTTTCATCTCCTTTGATGAAGACATCTCTTCTAAATAAATATTTGCACGCTGGGCAAGCATTTTTACTGCTTCCGTAAAATCTAAATTCTCCATTTTCATAATAAAGCTAATAACATCTCCGCCTTCACCACAACCGAAACATTTATACATTTGTTTCTCTTGGTTTACTGTAAAAGAGGGTGTTTTTTCATTGTGAAACGGACATAAAGCCTTATGGGATGTCCCTATAGATTTTAACTGCACATATTGAGATATAACTTCAACTATATCATTTTTTTCTTTTACTTCTTCAATTACCATTTCAGGAAAAAATCTTTCCATCCAAAATCACCTAATATTTAAAAGACATTATAATACATTTCTTGTTTTTTTTTAAATATCCTTCTTATTTAAACCAATCTTTTTCCACAATCTATCTAAACATGCTTAAATCCATGACAATATACTTTCGACATTTAACTCTTTAATACCTTTTTATTCGGCAAAGAAATAAAATTCTAAATATTCAATCCTCCACATAAACTACAAGGCCATAGCCAACTGAACATTAGCATAATTAAATAGGATAATACCATCAATTATAATGAAAAGAATTTTGGCGAGGGTATAACCTTATGTTGAAAAAGTTTTATTGCATCATCATCGGTACAAGCAGCAATATAATCAGCCACTGCCCTAAGGGAACCCTCTTTTTGATATATTTCTTGGTATAACTGGGGCATTTTCTTTGGATTTTTTATGAAGTATTGGAACAAAAACTCTACTATATATGTAGCTTTTTCCTTTTCCCTAAAACATAATTCTCCATCATAGACCCTTTCAAACATAAATGTCCTTAAAGTTATCATAGTATTATATAAAGTTTCAGATTGATAAATTTGGGGTTCACTTCCTTTTTGCAACATTTTTCTTGTCTCATTTATTATGTCTTGTACAAATGTATTTACCCTTTTACTATGGGTTTTTCCCAATATTGTTAAAATATCCTTTGGTATATCATCCTTGCATAAAATTTTCCCATTAATACTGTCCTCGATATCATGACAAAGGTAGGTTATTCTATCTACCACCTTGACCAATTTGCCTTCCATAGTTATAGGGATACCTGTTCCAGTATGATTTAATATCCCATCCCTTACCTCGTAGGTTAGGTTCAAACCTTGTCCATTTCTCTCAAGTTTTTCAACCACCCTTAAGCTTTGTTCATTATGTTTAAAATAACCTGTTATTTGTTTTAATATTTCTTCACCACTATGACCAAAGCATGTATGTCCTAAATCATGACCAAGAGCTATAGCCTCAACTAAATCCTCATTTAATCCTAATGCCCGGGCAATTGTCCGGGCAATTTGACTCACTTCCAATGTGTGGGTTAGTCTAGTGCGAAAAGTATCCTCTTTTACAATAAAAACTTGTGTTTTACCCTTCAATTTTCTAAAAAAACCACAGTGAATAATCCTATCCCTATCTCTCTGATAAGGGCTACGAACAAGGCAATTATCTTCCCATATAACCCTACCCCTGGTATCTGTACTCAATTGTGCATAAGGGGAAAAATGTTTTTTTTCAAAAACACCAGCATAAGACCTTTCTATGTTCATAGTATTATACAACCTTTCTCTTCCACTACACTATATATACCACATTTAATTGCTTATTCCTTTAAAATTCTTTAGAAATCTCTTATTTCTCATTTAATTTTACTATTATCTAATCTTGACATTTGCATATTATTTATACATTATGCTATTGGTCCAATAGCTAGGCAAAGTCCCTTAAAATAAAATATCTTAAGGTATTAGACCCCATTTGTTTTAAATCTGTTCCAATAATATATACCCATTTCTGATTAATTTAAATGATTTTTCTAATATATAGATAGGAAAACTATTTGCACTGAATTAATAATAGCAATAAAAAAACCCTTCGATAATAGACTATCATCATCTACCATATCGAAGGGCTTTTTATCAATACTAAGTTCTATCTTCTAGGAAAAACTGATGGACATCTTGGAGGAATACTCACATTTCCACAGTGTTCGGTTAGAATCTTTCTTGGTGAACACATATCAGCCCTTACCTCCACTGTTACTGGTGCCACCATTTGTATGCTTTGACAAATATTTATATTTAGTTGGAAGTCTATTATTGCACCAGTACCGTCCCTATTTATAACTGTTAGACAGCTAAAATTAGAAACCCTTACAAGAAGTGTTGTTCCAGGGGGTGCACATAAAAAAATTGTTTCCATAAAGTTTAATTGAATTGGATTAGATTGGATTAAAAATTGCGTGCCTGTTGTTGAGTCCACACCAGTTACCTCTAAAACTACATAGATAACTTTTGTAAATATTACCCGTTGAAGTGTTACCACTGTGTTATCTACAGTAAATTGATGGTTTTCCCTAGGGGCCGTTTCAGTAACATTTAATTCTGTATTTATTGGTAAGGGTACACCTGCCGCATCAGTTAATATGCATGTTGCCTTAACATTTGTAGCCTCAAGAGGGATGGTTAAAGGCATGCCTATTGCTGGTATTGTTGTAGAGCTTTCAGCCTCTTCTATAACCCAGTCATATACCCTATCGGTATTAATACATAAGGTATTAGGTGTAATACACAAAGATTTATCTTCCATATTTTTTTCCCCTTTCATCATATTTTATTTCACTATAATATATGTGTCATTACTATATTGGTGATTATACTATTTTAATTCCTTTATAATAAAATAAAAACTTTCTTAATTTGTATAATACTCGATTAAATTTAAAAAATAATGTAATTGCTAGGAAAACAATAAAATAAATTATAAGATTCCTAGAATATCATTTTAAAAAATTGTCAAAGCTCCGCATACCTATATACGGAATTTCATATTATGGTATATGGTATATTATTATGAAAGGGGAAAATTCAAACAATGAATAATGAAGATATCAAAAACAAAATAGAATTATTGGAAAACCAATTAAAAGAATATGAGAAAGAAATAGATTTAGTTCAAAAAAGAAATGAAAGGAACATTAGGAATATAGAACACTTTAAATCTCTTTTATTAAAAAACAAGAATTATGATCCTAACGATTCTGACACCAATTCCATCCTTGATCAATACTTTGTACCAATACAAAGTGATATTAAGTGGTTAAAAAGCAGGATAACTGCAATACAAAATGATATGCATGCAACTTATCACATTCTTAAAAATCATATTAATCAACTCGATGATGAAAATAAAATTCATCTGAAAACTTTGAATCAAGTTGATATCTCCGAATTAAAACAAA
>CAZUTD010000127.1:0-765 GCA_964623185.1 uncultured Clostridiaceae bacterium | reverse complement strand
AACAAAAGAACTAAAAGAGATGGCAAAATGGCTAAAAGAAAATAAATGTGAAATGATAGCAATGGAAAGTACAGGGCCATATTGGAAACCATTGTGGAATATATTTGAAAGAGAAGGATTAAAACAAATTTTAGTAAATATTTATCAACTACTAAAAACCATGCACGGCTCCGATATCTCCCGACCCGACCAGCCTTATCAAAATAAAGAAATCATTACTTTTAAAGATTTACCGAGGTCTTTTACTTCTTCAATAAATAGTATTTCAACCAAAATTTCCACCCCTAATCTTGCCAAGAATGTTAATGTGTCTTATCCTCAACCTAGTTCTGTTGCCAAGCATGAAGAAGGTAATCCTACGGTTAAAAATGATGAAAATTTGCTAGAGGATTGTAACAAGATGGGCAATGAAATTGATAATTCTAATTTAACACAAAATAATCCAGCTGATGAGAAAACACAAAAAAAGAAATCCTTTTTTAATTTTATTTAAAAACAGGGCATTATATCTCATAGATATAATGCCCTCAAATTTTCGTATTAAAAATTGCAGAAACGCAAAAACAAGGTAATTTAATTAAAATTTTTATTTTTATTAGCTTGTTGATCTTCCTCATACACAATAGTTTGCGAACCGCCCCTATTCTTAGCTAGATATAATGCCTTATCTGCCCTTTGAAATAATTTTTCATAAGAAATTTGCTCCCCAAACATTGCTACTCCCACACTAATGCTAATTTTGACATTTTCGTTCAATTTTTGAAT
>CAZUTD010000126.1:0-5377 GCA_964623185.1 uncultured Clostridiaceae bacterium | reverse complement strand
TCATATGCTCCAGAGCGGGTTCAAAAAGCTAGTTTATAAGGCTTCCACCATTGCCTTATTCTCTATAAAACATTCCTTTTTTACTAGTCTCCTTCAACACAATTTTTATCTATGTTTGAAAATAATTATATACAAAAATTAAATTAGTGTCAAGGTGGATTTCCCATTATATCCTATAAACTTTATCATCCTATAATGTTTATTCTTTTTGTCACGGGGTATAATTTATTTAGGTAAAAATTACACTAAGGCTTTATCAAAAATATTCTAAGGAAGGGGATAAAATAATATGCAAAAATATGTATGCATACCATGTGGCTATGTTTATGATCCGAAAGTAGGAGATGCGGATTCAGGAGTTCCACCAAACACACCGTTTGAACAACTGCCTTACGACTGGGTTTGTCCAGTATGTGGTGTTAGCAAAGATATGTTTGAACCAGAAGACTAAAAAATATAAGTAGTATGAGGATGGTATTAAACTCAATGTAATTATTAAATTTAAAGTTAAGAGGTATATTTTAAGAAAAACAGGGCCCAGCAACCATAATATGTATGCTACATAATGTTGCTGGGCCCTAAGTATATATATTTATTTTTCACCTTCTTGACTGGTTATAGATAAACCCCTAATTGCAAAAATATTTTTTATTGCCTCCCATAGGGGCTCAATTCCCTCTCTTTTTAAGGAGGAAATAGGAATTAACTTGTCATTTTTTGACATACTAAGTTTCTCCCGGATAATTTTGAGGTGTTTTTGTTGTTGTCCCCTAGGTATTTTATCAGATTTTGTGGCAACAACAATACTGCCAAAACCAAAATGTTTAATCCAGTCATACATCATTTTATCATCCTTTGTAGGTTCATGTCTTATATCTACCAGTAAAATTACCTCTAATAAACTTGTTCTTGTGTTTAAATAGGTCTCCATTATTTTACCCCATGAATCCTTCTCCGCCTTTGAAACTTTGGCATAGCCATATCCTGGTAGGTCCACCAAGTAAAATTCCTCATTTATAATATAAAAATTAATTGTTCTTGTTTTACCGGGAGTTGAACTGACCTTTGCTAATCTCTTCCTGCCCAACATAGTATTGAGTGTTGAAGATTTGCCAACATTTGACCTTCCCACAAAGGCTATTTCCGGTAACAAATCTTCTGGATATTGTGCAGGCGCTACTGCACTTATAACAAAATCCGAAGTTTTAATTTTCATTATCTTCTTCCTTTCTAAGTGCGTGCTCCAATACCTCATCCATGTGTTTAACAAGGACAAATTCTATCTTTCTTTTCACATTGGCTGGAATATCATCAAGATCTTTTTCATTTTCCATAGGTAAAAGGATTTTTTTAATACCCGCCCTCCTGGCAGCTAAAACCTTTTCCTTAATACCGCCTACCGGCAGTATCCTACCCCTCAGGGTAATTTCACCTGTCATAGCCACATCTTTACTTACGGGCACCGTAGTTAAGGCAGATATAACAGCTGTAGCCATGGTGATACCAGCAGAAGGACCATCCTTTGGAGTCGCACCTTCTGGAATATGAATATGAATATCTAATTTTTCATGAAATTCTGGATCTATATTTAAGTCTTCCTGTTTTGAACGAATATAGCTAATACCCGCCCTTGCAGATTCTTTCATTACATCACCTAATTGACCAGTTAACACCAACTTTCCACTGCCTTTCATAGGTGTTACCTCAATGGAAAGGGTGTCACCACCTACCCTTGTCCACGCTAGCCCGCGGGCAATACCAATTTCATCTTTTTTATTGGCCATCTCATAATGATAAGTAGGATTTCCTAAATACTTCTTTAAATTTGCAGGTGTAATATTGATTCCTTTTATTTTGTCCTCAACTACCCTCTTAGCAATTTTACGACATAGGTTGGCAATCTCTCTTTCAACATTTCTTACCCCTGCTTCTTTGGTATAATTATTTATAATGGCCCTCATGGCTCTTTCTGAAACTTTTATATTGATAGATTCAAGACCGTGTTCTTTAATTTGTTTAGGCAGTAGGTATTTAGAAGCAATATTAAGTTTTTCTTCTTCTGTATAACCTGGGATACGGATAACCTCCATCCTATCCAATAGGGGGCCTGGTATAGTATCCAGCGTGTTCGCTGTAGTAATAAACATAACCTTAGACAGATTAAAGGGCATCTCCATAAAATGGTCTGTAAAATCATGGTTTTGTTCAGGGTCTAACACTTCCAATAAGGCAGAGGCCGGATCTCCCCTAAAATCACCTGATAATTTATCTATTTCATCAAGCAAAAACAATGGGTTTCTAGTACCCGCCTGTCTAATAGATGAAATAACCCTACCGGGTATGGCACCTACATAGGTCCTCCTATGTCCCCTTATTTCAGCCTCATCCCTTACACCGCCTAGGGACATTCTCACGAATTTTCGGTTTAGGGATCTGGCAATAGATTTTGCAATAGATGTTTTCCCCACCCCAGGAGGCCCAACCAGACATATTATTGGTCCCTTCATAAATTTTGCTAGTTGTCTTATAGCCAAATATTCTAAAATTCTTTCCTTAACCTTTTTGAGTCCATAATGATCCTCGTCTAGAATAGCAGCTGATTTCTTTAAATCCAGCCTATCCCTCGTTTCCTTTTTCCAGGGAAGATTTAAGCTCCAGTCCAAATAATTCCGTATTACCCCTGTTTCTGCAGAAGCAGGCGACAATTTAAGCAATCTGTCAATTTCCCTGTCAATTTTTTCATGGATTTCCTTGGGGAACTTTAGGGCTTTTAATTGTTCCTTGTATTTAGCTACCTCTTCAACAACACCTTCATCTTCGCCCAGTTCCTTTTGTATAGCTTTTAATTGTTCCCTTAGATAATATTCCTTTTGGACTTTGCTAATTTGTTTCTTTACCCTATTGTTAATTCTCTTTTCAATCTCTAATATTTGTATTTCTTCCAATAAAATCTTATACAATATTTCTAGTCTTTTTAAGGGATCAAAAGCTTCTAGGATTTCCTGTTTTTGTGTAGGCTTAAGGACAACATTAGAAGCAATTGTATCAGCCAGGCGGCCCGGCATCTCAATTTCAGCAATAGTTATTAAAATTTCTGGCGATATCCTATTGCTAATTTCAGTATATTCACCAAATGCATTTGCCACAGTCCTCATTAATGCCTCGGTTTCAGAATCTAAATCAATTTCCCTTGTATAATGGTGTTCTTCAATCTTCACCTCAAAATAGGGTTCTTTCTGCAAAACATCCACAATTCTCCCCCTATTTATCCCCTCCACCAATACCCTAATAGTATCCCCCGGCAACTTTAGCATTTGTTTTATTTTAGCGACAGTACCTACCTCATAAATATCTTCAAAAGTAGGATTGTTAATTTCTGCTTCCTTCTGTGCTACCAAAAATACCAGTTGATCTTTAACCATTGCCTCTTCAAGGGCATTAATGGAACGATCCCTTCCCACATCAAAATGTATTACCATATATGGAAAAACATTTAAACCCCTTAGGGGAATTAAAGGAATTATACGATTTGAAATAGTTTTTTTATTTTCACTCATATTATCTTCTCCTTTTGTAATATTACATAACCGACTCTTATTATACCTATTAAGATGATATATTTCAATATTTTACCCTTTTTTACATAAGTATATCAAATTACATAAAAAAACTGCTAGCTACTATTTTTTATTCTTTTTCCCTAGGACAGATGCTAGACCAACTCTTTCATCTGAATTAATTTCATCCCTATTTATTTTTATACCCACGATTCCTAGTTTAAAAACCTCACCAATGTCTTCAATAGGTACAACTAGGATACCAAGCTCCCCAAATTCATTCTCATAATTGTCCTTGGGGATAAAAATTTGATTATATCCAGCTTGAACTGCGGTTTGAATTTTGCTTGATATTTCTTCTACACCCCCAATATATCCAAAATCAGATATTGTTCCTAACATGACCAATTCCTGATTAAAAGCTATATTATTTATTGCAGAATAAATTGCCGTTGCAACCGCAATCCCGATTGATGATTCATCAAGGGGTGTCCCTCCGCTAAAATTTAAATGTATATCATAATCCTTTAAATCAATATTAAGTATTTTTTCTATGGATGCTAAAATATTATCCATGGATTGTGTAAGTCTGCCCAGCCTATTTTGGTCACTAGTTCCCCTTATCCTTTTATTTATAGTCCCGGTAACTATAATCCTGCCCCGTCCCCTTATAGGGAATTTTATGGCACTTGCCTCTATTCTGATTATATTGCTTATATAGTTATTGGTGACAGCCACTCCATGAACACTGGCTAGAAGGGGGGTCCTATTACTTCTGCTTTCTGGTTTGAGTTCATAATTACCAACTTCTATAATTTTATGCACATCTTCAGGGGTCAGTTTGTTTCCTTCACCAGTTCTTTCTAATTTTGCAGCAACTTCTAACATATTTATAGCTTCATTTACATTAGCAGAATACTTTTTTATTTCGTTTATAATATTCCTTTCCAATCTGAGTCCGCCTTTAATACAGATATTTTTTATGCTATCGTCAATTTCCTCTTTATTCAAAGGTCGAAAATAAATTTCAATACATTGTGATCTTAATTCAACTGGAATATCCCCGGGGGATACGCTAGTTGAGGCCACCAACCTAAAATCTGCATCTAAGCCCTTTTGAAAAACTTTGTGAATATGATCCGGTATATATTCACTTGTAGTATTATAATAGGGGCTTTGTATAAAAACTTTTCCTTCCCGCAATACCTTTAACAAAGACCTATACTGGTCAAAATTCAAGTTTTCGATTTGACTTAAAAATAATATTCCTTTATTGGCTTTTGTATATGCACCAAGTATAGGTTGTGGTATTTTAATACTTTCACCGGTATCTATATTCTTATGAATTAAATAATCAACCGACCCCATCAAAGGGTTCTTATCTATGCCTAAATTAGGACCTAATGTAGTGCAGTCCACTTCCACAAACTTAGAATTTACACGAAAAAAAATTTTATTCTCTAGTTTTGCACTTTGAAAAATCAATTTTGTAACTATCTTCTTTTCCGCTTCCACAGGCCCATATAAAATAACATGCTTGGGATTTGAATCAAATAAGGCTCGTTTTAAAGCACGGATAGCATTTTCCTGCCCAACAATTCCCTCTAGTAAATTAAGGGGTTTCTTTCCATTGTAGGTAGATATAATAAAGCTTTCTCTTTCTTTTCTAACTTTTTCTATCTCTTCTCTTTCCGTAGTTCCTATCTTCAATTTGCTTAGTATACTATGTAGATAAAAAATCACAAAAAAGACTATAATAATTGTTATATAAAAAAATATGACAATTCTTGACCTCCCTCTATTTTATAGCATTAGTATGT
>CAZUTD010000125.1:0-5390 GCA_964623185.1 uncultured Clostridiaceae bacterium | reverse complement strand
CTAGACAGGGTACGGAGCCGCTCTCCCGTCAATTCGCCATCATCACTTAGTACCTGGTTAAATAATTTTATATCATCATCAATTTTCTCATTATCAGTACAAATTGATACCGTCATGGCATCACCTTGTAAACCCACCCTATCTATAATAGGTTTTTCGGTATTATATAATTTTTCATACCTATAAGCCTCTTGGAAATGCAGCTTAGTTCTACACACTAGGATTGCCAAATCAAGTATGCGATGCAGAGGTAGTTCCTCTGATTGTCTTGACCATCTTTCGCCTGTATGCCTCCATACCTTGGCCGAAATGTCCACCTTCCCCCTATCATTCCATTGTGCCAAGCCCAATGATAATCCCTTGGCATCAGTATTGTAAGCATATCTTCCATCAATATTTTCATAATCCTCAGCAACAATAACAGGTTTATGTTTTAATGTAGTTGGTATTTTCATCTTATTTACCTCCATTATTTTTATTGTTTTAGTAGTTTACTAATCTACTAGTTTACTAATTTAAGTATATTTGACATTTTCCTTTATGTCAAACATTTTTTTATATTTATTGATTGCCATAAATATTTATGATATGATTATGATATCACAATGATATTTTAATATAAATAAGGGGGGCTAAAAATTGAATGAAATGACCTTAATACCAAAAAAAGGATTACCCACTCTATTCTTCATTTTTTTGTTTGAACTACTATCAATTGCATTAATAGTATTTGGGGGAAATATAATTGGCTACTATGGAACAATGGGTGCAATACCTATTATCTTAGGTCTAATTGGCATCATATCAGGAGTAGTAATGCTTTTTGGTTTAAAAACCATTAAACCACAAGAAGCTCTAGTGCTTACACTCTTTGGAAATTATATTGGTACTATCAAAAAACCAGGTTTTTATTTTGTAAATCCCTTTTCAGTAGCTGTAAATCCTGCCTCACAAACTAGGCTTGGTCAAAGTGGAGATGTAGACGCGAGTGGCTCTGGCAAATTTAATATTGCAGTGAATAAACAAAATAACATCCCTGTAAATAATAAAAAGATATCATTAAAAATTATGACTCTTAATAATAACAGGCAGAAAGTAAATGATGTTTTAGGTAATCCAGTTGAAATAGGCATAGCAGTAATGTGGAGGGTTGTTGATACATCAAAAGCAGTTTTTAATGTAGATAATTTTAAAGAATATCTGTCATTACAATGTGATAGTGCAGTTAGAAATATAGTTCGTATATATCCCTATGATGTGGCACAGGGGATAGATACCACGGGTGATGGCGAACCGGACGAAGGCAGTTTAAGAGGTTCGAGTGCAATCGTAGCAGAAAGAATTCGTGAAGAAATTCAAAGCAGAGTAGAAAACGCGGGATTAGAAATTATCGAAGCTAGGATTACTTATTTGGCTTATGCACCGGAAATCGCTGCCGTTATGCTACAAAGGCAACAAGCAAGCGCCATTATAGATGCAAGAAAAATGATTGTAGATGGTGCCGTTGGCATGGTTGAGATGGCTTTAGCTAAGCTAAATGAAAATGATGTCGTAGAATTGGATGAGGAAAGAAAGGCTGCTATGGTGTCAAATTTGCTAGTGGTCTTATGTGGTAGTAAAGATGCTCAGCCCATTGTAAATAGTGGAAGTTTGTATTAATATGAGTGGAAAGAAAAAACAAATACCCCTTCGTATATCACAAAAACTATACGAAGAAATTGCATCTTGGGCGGACGATGAATTCAGGTCTATCAATGGGCAAATAGAGTACTTATTAACTCAGTGTGTAAAAAACAGGAATAAAAAATTAAATAAGGCTAAGGAAAATTGAAATCTTATTATGTAGGATTAAAAAAATCCTGTTTGGAATTTAAATTTTAAACAGGATTTTTGTATTTAAGATTGAGTACATTTTGATAAATTACCCACCACATACAGCATCAAATATTTTGCCTTGAATGTCTACAATTTCATTCATAGAAATTTTCGTATTGTCCTCAAGTATAATAATTTTTTTATATTCATTTATTTTTTTAACCTTGCCAGTAAGAGTGATATAGGTGCCCCCATCCTTCATTTTATCTGACTGAAAATAGGTTACTGTGATTTTAGGGTTATCTCCAATATATTTCATTAGGACTTGCAATTTTTTATTCAGCCCATCTTTTATATATGTATCTAATTCTATCCTCTCTTCCGTTAATCGTGCAGTTTCCTTGATAGCGGCATCATGGCCAGTAAGTGCAGCAAAGGGTGAAAACTGTGCCGCTCGGTCCCTTATTGGCATGGCTTCCCGGGTCGTAGACATGTGCCGGGGCAAATGAATAATATCATCGTATTTATTGGTCATGCCTTATGTCCCCCTATCTGTTTATTTCTATTTATTGTATTAGCGCCTTTTTCTAAATTCACAGCCTTTAAAACTGCATTTTTCCCGAACTTTTTCTTTAGCTGCAATATGGTTTCCTGGATCTTTTTTTCCTGAATAAACTGTTTTTCCTCCTCCATGCTAGCTGGTCCCTCAGATATATAGTCATTGAAAAAATTAAGTTGCTTGTTTTTGTCTTCATTCTTGACAGTGGTCTTGTCCATTACATGATTTACCGAGATATTAATTCTTCTAATCAAAAGATTTTTATCTACAATGCGGTCAAATAAATCCATAACTGCATCCAAAATTACTTTGCTAGAAGAAGTATAGCCATGGAGATTTATACTACCATGTCCTGGTTTTGGAATAGCCCGCCCATACCCATCTATACTTACCTCTCCCTTATATAGTTTTCTATTTTCAGGACTTGTCAGATTTTCTATATCATATCCCACGGTTAGAACTATTTGATTTGTTACAAGTTTTTGTTTGACCAAATCAAGTACAAGTAAATCAGTCATTTCCCATGTGATAAGTTTAGCCTTGTCATATGTATAGGCGGATTGGAGTACCTGGCCTGACCCAATGCTTTTAGTGCTTGGCTTATATTTTTTTATATCAGCAATTGTGCATGGCTCCCAACCCCACGCATGGTCAATTAGCAACTCAGCATTGATACCAAACAGTTTATATAGTAAATCTTCATTATGATAATCAGTAGACTTGCCAATAGAACATCTTGCTATATCACCCATGGTAAATATACCTTGTTTTTCTAGTTTATTGGCATACCCCTTGCCAACCCTCCAAAAATCCGTTAGGGGCCTATGTGACCACAATAATTGACGATAACTCATTTCATCCAATTCGGCTATCTGCACACCATCCTCATCTATGGGTATTCTTTTTGCCTGAATATCCATTGCAATTTTGGCTAAATATAAATTTGTACCTATCCCAGCTGTTGCAGTAACTCCTGTGGTCCTAAGAACATCCAACAATATTTTGCTGGTAAGCTTTCTCGCTGACAATTTATAGGTTTCCAAATAATTTGTTATATCTATAAAAACCTCATCTATTGAATATACATGGATATCCTCGGGGGCAACATATTTTAAATAAATATTATAAATTTGTGTGCTATATTGAATATAATACGCCATTCTTGGTGGCGCCACAATATAGTCTAAGGCAAGACTCGAAGATGATTTTAATTCTATATCGCTAAAAGAAGTAGCAGAAAATGTCTTCCCAGATGTCTTGCTTAACCTTAAAGCATTTATTTCTTTGACTTTTTGAACTACCTCAAAGAGCCTTGCCCTGCTGGATATACCGTATGATCTTAATGAGGGGGAAACCGCTAGACAAATAGTTTTTTCCGTCCGGCTTGCATCTGCCACAACAAGATTAGTAGTCAGAGGATCAAGGCCCCGCTCCATGCATTCAACGGACGCATAAAATGATTTTAAATCAATCGCAAGATAGGTTTTATTATCCATACTTACCCCACCACCCCCCTAGGAATTAACTGGGACTAAACTCACATTTTAAAGTAATTAAAACTTGACCTAATCAAATGTCAACATTTTAAATTATGACTTTTTTATTCTTTCTTTAATATATTTATTAATTGCATCGGTATCCTTTAAATGGTAATACTGGTTCAAAAATATGGTCCTATTTTTCAACCTAAGGATTAGCAACTTACCTTTATTAACATCCATTTCAAAACTTTTTATATCCTCCCATCTTATTAGTCTTATAAAAATAAATTTTGTTTTATGTGCAAGATAATAAATTCCTTTTTCATTTATACCCTCACCCATTATTGGTGATATGGCAAATACACTTCCTAATCCTGCTAGCATATAATTTCCCCATAAGCCATCACTTACAAAATATGATAAACTAAGGAATGTTAAGGGTATAAGCAATATAAGAATGATTCTTGGCCTTGTCAGCCTTGCTAAATAAACCCATCGTCTATTCGGACCAAAATTATATATGCTACCACCAATAAATACCCCTGATAAAATATAAAAGATTATGATTTGTCTATCCATACCTAACTACCCCATTTATGTGTTTGTAATGTGGGCCAGAACTTTACCAAGTCCATACCCAAATTTATAACTAACAAATCCGCCAATTATTAATAAAAAAACATAGTATAATAAAGGCTCCTCTAGCTTGAATTTTTTAAATCTTTCTGCCATCAAATTCCCCCCTTGTAGGTTTTGTATATATTAGGTGTTTGTCAAGCAAAATAACTGTTTAAGCAATTTAAAAATTATATTTCATAAGACAATAAAACCACCACAATTAATCAAATAATGAATCTAGCTTTCCTAGAATTTATACCTATTTATCTATAGTATATATTTGACCAAGAAATTCATCAACCAATTCAACAAATTTTTGTAAATATCTATAATCAGCCAATATCCCTAAATAAATATACTTTAATATAGAAATTAGTCCATCACAAATGATCCGCATAAATAAAAACCATTGATTGTAATTTTCATACAGCCAATGGTTTAACATTTTACACAGGTAAACTTTTTTATTTTTTATTAGATCCTAAAGATTATGCTTTTCTATGGAGCCAGCCAATTCCACCCGATTTTCCCCCTATGCTTTGCCTGGTATAATGCACTGTCAGCAGATGCAATTAAATCATCAGGACAAATATCCATGGTACTAACCATTGATGCAACTCCTAAGCTTACTGTAACTGAAGTTTTTATATCACCGATATAAATGACTTACCTTTCTATCCTGGCCCTAATTTTTCAGCTAACTTAGCAGCAACGCTTTCGGTACTATTAGATAGTAAGACTGCAAATTCTTCCCCGCCAAACCGTGCTACAAAATCACCTTGTTTTTGTACAGTATCATCAACTAAACAAGCAACAGTTTTTAAACAATGGTCCCCCGCTAAATGCCCATAAGTGTCATTGTATTGCTTAAAATTATCAATATCTAGAACAATCAAGGCAGTATGTTCAAAAGGCTG
>CAZUTD010000124.1:0-5413 GCA_964623185.1 uncultured Clostridiaceae bacterium | reverse complement strand
CTCATTAAAATCTATTTTATAAGAATCCTCTTCCCCCATAATAGTTTTTTCTTCTTTTGGAGGCCGGTATTTAGACCTTCCTTCAAGAAAGGAAACAACTTCCCTGAGGGAGTCAAAAGCATAAATATTTATACCCTCAACCAAGGAAGCCTCCGCCAGGTTTTGCCTTGGAACAATCATATTTTTTATACCTGCCTCCCTGGCCGCTATAACCATGGGCAGGACACCAGTACATGCACGGAGCCTGGCATTTAAGGATAATTCACCTATACATCCATAGGCCTCCATATCCTTTGGGTGTAATTGCCTAGTCTCCATCAGGAGCCCCAAGGCCATGGGCAAGTCAAAATGAGAACCGCTCTTTTTTAAGTCACTGGGGGCCAGGTTAATGACCACCTTCATTTGGGGAAAAGCATAATCCCCATCCAAAAGGGCAGACTCGACCCTTTCCCTTGACTCCTTTATGGCTGTATCCCCCAAACCAACAATGGATATTATGGATTGTCCGTAAATTGTTTTCGTTTCTACATCAACTAAATAACCATCAACACCCGATATAGCAAAACTTTTTACAATAGATGCCATAGCTCTCCCCCCTATTTCGACACAAAAAAAGCAGGAAAAACCTCCCGGTCTACCTGCCTTAATTGACATATCTATTTTAACATCTTTTGCATAATTTGTCTAAAGTCCTATTGTTTTATTTTATCTTCCTAATTGCCCCCTTGGTATTTAGCTGTCTAGCAGAATATTCGACTATAGTCTCGGGTCCTACAGGCTGGTTATCCTGGTCCACAACCCTGAGACCACCCTGAAAGGGTCTAGTCCTCCAATGCTTGGCGTGCTTAAACTCCTCATCATCACTCCACAAATATGGTACAGGCAAAAATCCCGATACAAATATCTTATAAAAACCCTCTGCAGAATAAGGATTTGCTATATGGCTTTCAATCCCACCTATAATAATTCTTGCCGAATCTATAAGCCTGTGCATCCTCTCGTCAATATCCAGGTTTTTGCTCATGTCCTCAATCTTACCCTCAGCCCTCAACCGCCTATACTCCACAAGGGAATGTTGGGTGATTTTTATACTTTCATTTATGATATCCGGAGTCGCCAGATGAGATGCCTCAGAATAGCTTACCACATGGATAATTGGCGGGCTTAAGGCATTATGTGGGTCTATATCATCCATTAGGGCTGTTACAGCAGCCAATTGCACCCTTGCTTCTTCCAAGTCAGGTTTAAAGTAATCCAAGCCTGCCCTTGGCTGTAAAAGCACCCTGAAATTTTCGTCTTCCAATTCCCTTATCAAAAATAACATGGCCCTGGACTTTGCCAAGTCCTGAATCCCCCAAGTCATCCTGGGTATGTTTAACATATTTTGCAGGATAAAAGTTTTTATCCCCAGACTCTTCGCAAGCTTTGCTGCTAAATAGGCCGAAACAATATAAGTAACATCATCCGCCCCCCTAAAACCAAAATGATGGGAGACATTAGCCTCAAAGGGCTTGTTTGTGCTGGCAATATACCGGATGGTCTCAATATGCTGGGTCAAACTAGTATATAAATCATAGGGACCCCTCTCATCCAATTTATTAAACCACCACAAGGACAGGGCGTGCCAAGATATATTAATAGTTTCCTCATGTATCTGGGCCAAATTCCTAATATTTTTTGTCCCAGCATAGGTCCTCAGCAGGAGGGGCCTGGAAGCCTCCCATATCATCCTATATTCCTCAGAAAAGTTAATAGGAACACCCCCGCCATTGGGCATATCTCCCCATTCTTCCCCAAAATTTGATTGGGTTAACTGGGAAGTCCCGATAGACAAGATGTCCAAATACCTAGCCTTTGCCAAATGGTCTACCCATGATATAAATTCCCTAACAGAATCAAGCCTGTCTACTGACGATGAGTAGGGTCCAACATGAGCCCGCATAAGGGGGAGAAAATTATTCCTATCACAAGAAGCCAACCTCCCTACTAGGGTATCCTTCCTAGTCCCATATTCCTTGTAATGGGGCCTATCAAGGGGTTGAAAATCTTCATAAGCCTGTGACTTAATTACATCCTCCCCAAACTCCATCCGCAAGTCATCGTACAAACTTCCTCCCATAATGGTTTTAGGAATCCTTTCTTTAGGTATCCCTATCTTTGACAGGGTCTCGCCGATAGATTCCCCGCCCTTAAAGGTCTTAACAAAACCCTTATGTTCCTTGTCGATAATAGTACATGCCTTTGGAAGGCCCCCAAATAAGACAAGCTTAAGCGGCCCTCCCTGATAAGACAATAAATTACTCCTTTTAAAAGTATTCATAAGATAGCCCACCAATGTGACCGCAATATCCTGGTCTAACCTATAGCTAATCCCCAGGGCATTAATCTTATTTTCCAAAATCCAATCAACTAATAAATCTTGGTTAGCCTCATACCTGATATCATTCATTACCCTTTGCATGCTTTCATCTGCTATAAGAACCTCATAGCCACATTCCTCCAGCAACTCAGCTATAGAATTAATCCCCATGGTATGAGCATCCAAAGACGGTTTAATAAATGCAAACCTATCATCATATAATCTTTTCATTAAGCATCCCCTTTGTTAAAAAATGATTTAAAATCCAAGTTCTCGTCGTAAAACAAAGTCTTTAAATTTCGTCCGCTTGCCCTAAAATCAATATTCATAATGGTCGAAGCCAAATCAATAATAATCCCGGTATTAGGCATGGCCAGACCCAGTTCCCTGCCTGCTGATTCCAAGGGTACCAGGCCACAAGGTATATCCTCAAGTATATACCTATGGTAGAGGGATTTTGGTGCATCAATATCCTTGTAGGCCTTATTGTTCTGAATACACTCATAGAGGCTGTCCCCTTCTATATCATAGGTCCTCATCAGCCAGTCCCTAGTAGACTCAACCTCCAAACCCAGGATTTTAGAAACCTCAATCCTCTCATTATCTATTTTTTCAATAAAGGCCCCAACCGATGGTGTTATCCCCTCATAATAATGCTTGTAAATATGTTTTTTATTCTCTGTCCAACCCACATTGAGCAAGAGGGGTGCACAATGCAAAATCATCCCCACATTCCCAATAGATGTCTCTATCATTGACCTTGCCGGAATAAAATATTCCTGAATACATTGGGGAAGCCTTGCAAGTATATCCCTATTATCATTACCATCAAAAGTCGATATCAATACATTGTTTTTTAGGGAAATAACCTTTACCGAATCTTCACTGGTTTTTCTGCATGTATAGATTATTGTTTGAGTCTCTGCAATAACCTGGTCGAACTCCTTATTATACTTACTGTAAATCTCCTGGAATTCCAAGGCACCAAAAGTCCTGCCCGGATTCAAAACTATCAAACATTCCTTCCTGATATTCCTGCCTATCAATTCAGCCAATCCCTTATGAGAATTTGCTGGAGTTGTAATAAATATAATATCAGGATCCGCAACCGCCAAGCCAATGTCATCTGTGACCAGATCAATCTTAACCCTGCCCTTAATAGCACCATGACTATATATTTGTTTTGTCTCAATTAATTTAGCAATATTTGACCTTGAACGATTCCACAAGATTACCCTATGCCCGTTCAGTCCAAGGTGAGCAGCCATAGCAAGCCCAGAATTGCCCGCCCCTATTACGGTAATATTCATCATAACCCCTCCTAAGTTGTCGTAATATTTCGAAAATATTCATTAGCGTTAAAAACTTCAAGCCTCCTAGGTTATCGTGCATAAAACAAAATAATCTATCCCTAGAAAATTTGAAGTCCTTATCTAACAATTATATCAATAAAATGTTCAAATTGCAATCTACTGTCATTTAATTCCTACTTGCCCAGCCTGGTTTTAACCATTCCTATGGCCCACTCCACCTCTTTAATTTTAAATAAGTAAATAAGTAGAGAATATACCAAGGCACCCGTACCGGCAGATACCACCAGTGCCAAGAGTTCCCCCATACTACTAGTCCCCATATGGGCTGTAAGTAACCTATCTAGAAAATAAACGACAATACCCATTATTATGGCCGCCCCCAGAGCCTTTAATCCACATTGGACAGATTGCATAAAGCCGAAGGACCCTATTTTCTTTTTAAGCCCATATAATAAATATAGGGATGTAACTATCACAGATATAGAAGTTGCCAGGGCCAAGCCCCTATGGGCCATAAATTTAATCAATATCAAATTGAAAACAACATTAATAAAAACCATAACAAAACTGTTTAACATGGGTGTCCTAGTGTCCTGCAATGAATAATAAACCCTTGTCAGAAAAGAGTTAAAGGCAATCCCGATTAAGCCCAGGGAATAATAAACCAAGGCCCCCGCAGTCATATAAGTAGCCACAGCGTCAAATTCCCCCCGTTGAAAAGCTACCTTGACTATTGGGTTGGCTAATAAGATCATCCCTACCGTAGCCGGAATAGTAATAAGCAAAATAACATTAATCCCCTGTATAATTACCCTCTTAAGGCCATCCTTATTTTCCTTGTTTGCCTCCTGGGATAGTATGGGGTAGATTACCGTAGTAACCGCAGTCACAAAAATCCCAGTAGTTAAATTATTGACCCTGGCGGCGTAATTTAGTGCAGATATGCTGCCCTCGACCAACCTGGAACCCAGGGCCTTGTCAATAATATTATTTACATCATTTATCCCCACACTTACAAGAACAGGTGGAAGTAAATAAATAATTTTCCTAACATAGATGTCCTTAAAATCCAGTATATACTTATAGCTATAGCCAGTTTTCTTGAGATCAGGAAGCTGAATAGTAACCTGGGAAAGCACAGCTATAACAGATGCCACCATCAGGCCCTTTATTCCGAAAATACCAGATAAAAAAACTAAAAAGAAAATATATACAAAATTAAAAGGAAAACCTGTAATAGCTGACTCGAGAAAGGCTAATTCTGATTGCAGATAACCCCTAAAGACCCCAACCATACTTGCAAAAGCAATAGTAGGAAGACCTATCCTCATAAGTAAGACTGCCAAATTAAATTGGTCCTGACCAAAACCAAAGGCCAATACCTTCATAAGTAGAGGTGCTAAAAACCATGCCACTATAATCAATATGACCGATACAAGCATAACAATATTAAGTAAATTATTAGTGTGTTCCCTCTTACCCTCCTTACCTTCCTTAATCTCAATCTCAGATAAGATGGGTATCATGGTATTATTAATAGAAGTTGTCAGCAAGAGGGTAAATAAAGAGATAGCAGACATGGCAATAAAAAATGTATCAGTCCTTGCATCCGAACCGAACTTTGCCGCAATCAACTGCTCCCTCATAAATCCTAATATCTTGCTGCCAAAAGAAAAAATCATAATCAGTGCTACAGATTTTGCTGCTTTTTTTGACTTGGTCATAAAATTTCCTCCAATAA
>CAZUTD010000123.1:0-5428 GCA_964623185.1 uncultured Clostridiaceae bacterium | reverse complement strand
GTTCTGGGTCTAGGGCAGAAGTAGGTTCATCAAAACACAAAATATCTGGTTCTAGAGCTAGGGCACGGGCAATAGCCACACGCTGTTGCTGTCCGCCTGATATCATATGTGGATAATTGTCCAGCTTATCCGATAGACCAACCTGGGAAAGTAGCATTTTGCCCCGCTCCCGGATCCCTTCCAAGATAGCTTTTTTATCCCGTTTAAAGTTAGGGTCTTCTCTCGCCAATAAGTCCGCCGCCAATGTGACATTTCTTAGGACTGTGTATTGGGGAAAGAGATTAAAATTTTGAAAAACCAAGCCAAAATGTAATCGTTTCTTTCGCACCCCATTTTCTCCTTGGGTAGCAGGATCCATCGCATCAAAAATCACCTTATCATTAACGATAATTCTACCTTTATCGGGTTGTTCTAAGAAATTAAGACACCGCAATAAGGTAGTTTTCCCGCTTCCAGAAGAACCTATAATAGCTATAGATTCCCCTTTTTCTAGAGAAAAATCAATATTTTGCAACACTTGTAAGCTTCCAAAACATTTTTCAATATTTTTTACTTTTAAAATTGTCATTAGAATCCCTTCCTTATTATGTACGGAAATAACCCAGTTTCTTTTCCAACCAATCAAGTAGTAGGGTTAATCCCCCCACAAAAACAAGAAAATAAATACCTGTAGCAAAAAGGGGCCAAATAAGTCCCTTGCTGCTATACTCCCCGGCCATCATTATGATTTCCTTATTGGCAATAATACGGGCGAGGGATGTATCCTTCACCAAGGTAATAACCTCATTACCCACCGGCGGAAGAATACGCTTTATAACTTGAAGTAATGTCACCTTGAAAAAAATCTGGCTCTTAGTCATACCTAGAACCTGGCCAGCTTCATACTGACCCTTGGATATGCTCTCAATACCACCCCGGTAAATTTCCGAGAAGTAACAGGCATAATTAATGACAAAGGCAACCGTAGCTGCAACAAAACGCCCTGATTCACCACTTGGCCATACAAAAGCCAGATTCAAAAGACCTGGGCCATAAAAAATTATAATAAGCTGGAGCATCAAGGGGGTTCCCCGGATTGCCCAGACAAACATTCGTACAGACCAACGGATGGGGCGAAATCGACTCATAGATCCAAATGCAATCACCAAACCCAATGGCAATGAAAACAAAAGCGTCAAGACAAAGAGTCTACAATTTAGTAAAAAACTTTCTGATAAACGTCCAACAATTACATGAATCTCATTCATATTTTCCTGACCTCAACATGCAAGCGAGGGGACAGAAAGTTACTTGTCTATCCCCCGCCTTATATTTTATATACTACAGCCTATTCGGCTAAATCTAATCCGTATTTTCCTGCTAGTGCTGCCATAGTACCATCCTCAACAAATTCGTCGAAAATTCTGTTCACTTCCGCACAAATATCGGAACCCTTACGGAAGGCAACCCCATAGTCTTCCTCTGATAGGTGGTCTACAATAATAATATCACCATAATTGGTGCCCTCACCAGTCATGGTATTTGCCAATGTTAAGTCTAACACAGCAGCGTCAGCTGTCCCAGCTTTTACTTCCATCAAAGCCTCGGTTTGCAAAGTTTTAGGAACAAAACTTGCCTGATTCAGGTTTTCATCTTCCTGAATGGTTTTTTCACCAGCAGAACCCTGCTCTGCCGATATATTTTTGCCAATTAAGGACGCGGTATCTTCATAAACAGTACCTTCCTTAACCACAACCACCTGTGCATTCTTCACATAAGGCTTAGTAATTTCCATGGTTGCCTTACGATCGGCATCTATTGTTAGGCCGTTCCAAATACAGTCAATAGACCTTGCATTCAATTCTACTTCCTTGGTATCCCAGTTAATCTCAACAAATTGTGGCTCTAGACCAAGTTTCTCACAAACTAGCGTTGCCAGCTCTGTGTCGAAACCAGTAAAGGTACCACTTTCATCTGTATAATTCATAGGAGCATAATCAGTGTAACCAATTATTAGCTTGTTATTTTCCTGAACGTAGGTCAAATCACTTTCATCGGTGACCTGACTATCTGTCGAGTCCGCTACGGTATTTCCACATGCGGTCAACATAAAAACCATAGTTAATGCAAGAAATAAAGATACTAACCTCTTCATCATTAATTCCCCCAATTTCTCTTATAATATTCTTTAACATTATACCACTTTATCATAATAAAGCAAATACTTTTCTATTACACAATTTAATTCAAACCGTATTACAGCTTTTTATATTAACTAAAACTGTCGACTAAGTAGTATGGGGAATCCTTAATATTACTAGCCCTGTACCTCACCTCATATATATAAGGGAAACTTACAGGGGTTAAAACAATTTCAGATGTTTAAATTTTATTATCCATGCAAAAATATTACCCTTTTTAGTATCAGGTTTAAAAGCATGTCCATCGAATGATAGTCAATCATTTTACAAAAAAATAATATATAATTGTTGAAATACTACCTAGAAATATTCCAAATAAGAAAACTTTAGGTAAAATAAATTTTAATTTCTCATTCCCAAAAAAATTCATCTATAGCCACCTACCCTGGTTCTATTATATAAAAGTCCACAAAAATTATTTGATAACCCCATAATCATCCCCCTTATTCAATTTACTATCCCGAATATTGTATCATATATAACTAAATTAAGATTTCCCCAATCCCATATATAAAACTATCCATATTTATTCCAGCCTCCGTTAGTGGCGAGATCATCACAATCATTTACGGTTTCCTGCAGATAAAATCATTGTAACTATAATACTTTTCCTTACCTGAAAGTTTAAAGCAATAAACGCTATAGCTCCTAGCCTATTTCCCCTAGGAATATTTCATATAGAAATAAGATGGTATTATTCCTAATTCTTTCTCCCTATTTTTAGGCATAAAAAAGGCGGGGTTTATTTAGCCTTGGCAGACCCGAACCTCGCCATAATTAGATAGCTGATTTTCATCTATATGAAATATCTTACTAATCCATTGTGCTATTTATATCCTATATATTTAATATTTTACCCAATTCTTTCACTGATAATACTTTACCGGCTGATACTAGCTTTTCATCTACTACTAAGCCTGGTGTTGCCATAACTCCATAAGCTACTATCTCTTTTAATTCTACCACATTCTCCATCTTTGCATTTATTCCTGATTCTTTTAAAACCTTTTCTAAGTTCTCCTGCAACCTATCACATTTTGAGCATCCCGCTCCCAATATCTTAATTATCAACTTTTAACCCTCCTTATATAAATAAAAATGAAATAAAGTTTAAACTATATCCTACAATTATTATACCTATTGCAGCTATAGCAATAAAAGTAGCTAATAATTTGGGTTTCACTACCTTACTTAACATTACAAGAGATGGTATGGACATAGTGGTCACCCCCATCATAAAGGAAATTACTGTGCCTATTCCTACCCCTTTTGCAACCAGGGCTTCCGCTATGGGTATGGTTCCAAATATATCCGCATATATGGGTATACCTATAAATGTGGCTATTAAAACAGAAAATGGATTCCCACTTCCCAATGTTTTTTCTATAATTGACTGTGGAAGCCAATTATGTATACCTGCACCAATCCCAACACCTATGAGTATATAGGTCCATACCCTAAAAAATACATCCTTAACCTGATCCCTAGCAAAATTAACCCTATCCCTATTAGACATCTCCTCAAGCTCTACCTCTGCCGCCTCCACTCCCCATACATAAGATTCAACATGTTTTTTCATATCCAACATTTCAATAATAATTCCGCCGATTATTGCAACAACCACCCCTGTTGCCACATATATTATTCCAATCTTTGTTCCAAAAGTAGACATTAGTAATAAAAATGCTGCCAAGTCTACCATAGGTGAGGATATTAAAAAAGAAAATGTTGCCCCCAAAGGCAAGCCGGCTGATACAAATCCTATAAAGATAGGAATGCTAGAGCAGGAACAAAATGGAGTCAAAATTCCTAATAAGGCTCCCAATATATTACCCTGAATTCCCCTTATACCGCCTAAAAGCTTTTTAGTTCTTTCGGGCGGAAAATAACTTTGTATATATGATATAAAAAATATCATGACTGATAAGAGTATAAATATTTTTATTACATCATAAATGAAAAAATGAATGCTCTCCCCTATTCTTGTATCCATAGATAGTTTAAATACCTTTACAACCAGTATTTCTACCAAATCCCAAAGCCATTTCATTTTTAAGATCTGGATATTTAACCAAGAAAATATATTCATCGCTTTCCCCCTATCTGCTAATCCTAGCTTAATTTTATATCATCACCTACTAGTTCCTCCCAGGATTCAAATATTAGTCTTATTATCCCAGGTCCTATTTTAAATATAATTACTATCCCTGACATACTTTTATCCCTGTCAGCTAGCCTATAATTTATTATCCTACCTATAAAATTATTAATAAATCCCCTAGCCTTAAATAAATTTTAAGCTGAATCTAAATTTTAATTCCTGCATCCTTATCCCTATCTATAATGTTACAGATGCAGTCCTCTGTTTCATGAAATATATAATACAGGCATTTTAATATTTCATCATACATATCCATATTTAGAGAATAGTGATTCCAAAGCCCCTCTTTTCTAATCTTAACTATATTCAAATCTGCTAAAACTTTCATATGGTGCGAAAGTGTGGGCTGGGTAAATTCGAAATGTTCTAAAATATCACAAGCACATCGTTCACCACAGGATAAAATATCAATTATCTTTAGCCTATTAGCATCAGATAAAGCTTTAAATACTTTTGCATTTTCATCATAGCTTATCATTTTTTCCCTCCTTACATAGATAGCTATCTATGTATATTAATATAGATGATTATCTATGTATTGTCAATATTGTTTTTAGGTTTTGTTAATTTTTATAACATAATATAACAGAACAAAAAAATCCTTTTTTAATATGATCCCCACATTAAAAAAGAATTCTTTATAAAATAATATTTTAAATTATCTATTTCATAAAATAGCTATGTATAACATTAACTATCCCCCAATCACCCAATGTCATCTATCAAATATCCCATTCAAAAAGGTTGAAAATGACATCCGACACCAGTTTTCAATCTAATCCTCGTCCTCAAATCACAAGATGTTGTAGTCAAATTCTATTATCCCTCCCAAGGATAAGAATACATCATCAGAATTATTGCCCCACTATGCCTTAAGGGTACAATAATAGTATCGTAGTATGGTGCCCCTTGATGGCAGGGCATACCTCAATAAAATTGGCAATTGTGATTCATTTTTGCATACTGCAAATGTCATGATTTTTTTAATAACTATCATACATTAACGGCATTAAGCTTGTCTGCCCAAATTTACCCCTTAGCAATTCAGTAAACTGTGTCATAATAGTGCTAAATAAATACCTATGCT
>CAZUTD010000122.1:0-5428 GCA_964623185.1 uncultured Clostridiaceae bacterium | reverse complement strand
GCCACCAGCCCCGCTGGCCCGGTAGGTATCAATTTTCAAATCCACAGGGTTAATATCTACCTCAACATCATTATCATCCATTTCTGGCATCACATCTACCGATGCAAAGGAGGTATGCCGTTTACCTGAGGTATCGAAGGGTGAAATCCTTACCAGGCGGTGTACCCCCTTCTCAGCCTTTAAATAACCATAAGCATTGAGGCCTTCTATTAGGAAGGTGACATTCCTAATGCCCGCTTCTGGGTCCTGCAATATATCCAGTAGCTTGACCCTGTAACCCTTGCCCTCTGCCCACCGTTGGTACATACGCCACAAGCTTTTTGCCCAATCCTGGGCATCCAAGCCCCCAGTGCCGGCATGAATGGAAATAATGCAGTTGTTTTTATCATATTGTCCCTTAAGGAGGGTTTGGATTTCCATCTTTTCTATTTCTAAGCCTAACTTCTTAATTCCCTCCAACAGGTCATCCTTAAATGAATCGTCGCCTTCTTCGATAAATAAGACCATGGTAGCCAGTTCCTCGTTTGCATTTACAAGATACTCATAATACTCTATTTTATCCCTTATGTCCTTGGTATCTTTTAAGAGGGTCTGGGCATCCTGGGGATTATCCCAAAATCCTTCCTCTCCCATTTTTGCCTCGTATTCCTCAAGTTTTTTTTCTAAGCCATCAATGTCAAAGGGAGCCCCTCAATTCCTTAAGATTTTCATCAAATTTTAAAATTTCCTGCCTATAAATATCTAAGTTTAACACCTGATTATCACCCCGATTATTTTCCACAGCACCGTTTGTATTTCTTTCCGCTTCCACATGGACAGGGATCATTTCTTCCTGCCTCAGCCTTTTTGACAATTGTTTTACCCTTGGTTTGACCATCACCGTGGCTAGCCTCTATGGGTTTAGCAACCTGTTTTCTTTGGATTGTTACTTCTTTTTGAATATTAAAGAGATAACGAACTGTGTCCTCTTGGATTTTGTTTATCATTTCTTGGAACATATCATAACCTTCCATTTGGTAAGCCCTAACAGGGTCCACCTGGCCTATTGCCCTCAAGCCAATTCCCTGTCTCAATTGATCCATAGCATCGATATGGTCCATCCATTTAGTATCTATAACCTGGAGCAAAATTACCCTCTCAATTTCCCTAATTCTTTCTTCGCCAATTTCCTCTTCCTTCTCGCTATAAAGTTCTTCAGCAACTTGTAGAATCCTGCCTTTTAGGGACTCTACCGTTAAGTCTTCAACATCCTGAAAATGCAAGTAGTTTTTTGGCAGGAAAATATTTGATAGGTAGTCTCCCAGGCCTTTTAAATCCCAGTTTTCCGGGTACTCCTCATCAGCCGTATAAACGGCAATCATTTCCTCAGTCATATTACTAATCATATTAAAGATATGGTCCCTCATATTCTCGCCAGATAAGACCTTTTTACGCTCAGCATAAATAACTTCCCTCTGTTTATTCATAACATCATCATATTGGAGCACATGTTTACGAATACCAAAATTTCTTCCCTCGACTCGTTTCTGTGCATTCTCTATTGTCCTGGATAAGATTTTATGCTCGATAGCCTCATCCTCTTCAAGGCCCATTTTTTCAACAAATCCCTGCATCCTATCCCCACCAAAGAGCCGCATTAAATCATCTTCCAAAGATATAAAGAATCTACTGGACCCCGGGTCCCCCTGTCTACCAGCCCGACCCCTTAATTGATTGTCAATCCTCCGAGATTCATGCCTTTCAGTTCCTATAATATGGAGACCTCCCGCTTCAATAACTTCCTTATGCCTCTTATCTGTTTCCAATTTATGTTTTTCATAAAGCCTGTCATAATCTTTCCTAGCAGCTAAGAGCTCCTCGTCATCACTTTCTCCAAAGCTAGTAACTTCTCCTATTATTTGGTCTGAGTAGCCCAATCCCTTTAATTCCCGTTTAGCTAAAAATTCAGGGTTTCCTCCCAATATAATATCGGTACCACGACCTGCCATATTGGTAGCAATGGTAACAATGCCCTTATCTCCTGCCTGGGCGATAATTTCTGCCTCCCTCTCATGGTGTTTGGCATTTAATACCTCATGGCCTATCCCTCTTGTTTTCAGAAGTTTTGATAGTTCCTCTGAGTTTTCTATAGAAATAGTCCCTACTAAAATAGGTTGCCCCATTTTATGTCTTTCTTGTATTTCATCAACAACTGCCAAAAATTTAGCATCTTCTGTTTGATACACAACATCAGGATGGTCCTCCCTTACCACTGGCATATTTGTAGGGATTTCCACAACATCCATATTGTAAATTGCAATAAATTCATCTTCTTCAGTCTTGGCTGTACCAGTCATTCCAGACAATTTCTTATACATTCTAAAATAATTTTGGAAGGTAATTGTAGCCAAGGTTTTGGATTCTCTTTGAATTTCCATCCCTTCCTTGGCCTCTATAGCCTGGTGCAAGCCCTCGCTATACCGTCGACCAAACATCAGCCTTCCCGTAAAGTCATCCACAATTATTACTTCGCCTTCCCGTACCACATAGTCCTTATCACGCTTCATTAGATTTTGTGCCTTTAATGCCTGGTTAATATGGTGTAATAGTTCCATATTCTCAAGGTCGGAAAGATTATCTATGGCAAAACTTTTTTCGGCCCTTTCAACCCCTTCTTCTGTCAGGGCAATAGAATTGGCTTTTTCATCAATAACAAAATGCTCTTCATTTTTCAGGGTTCTCACAAACTGATCCACTATAAAATACATTTTTGTGGATTTTTCTCCCTGACCAGAAATAATAAGGGGTGTCCGTGCCTCGTCTATTAATATACTATCCACTTCGTCAACAATGGCATAGTTTAATTCCCTTTGGACCCTGTCCCTTTGATAAATAACCATATTATCCCGTAAGTAATCAAATCCAAATTCATTATTAGTACCATAAGTAATATCACTATTGTAGGCTGCTCGTCTTTCCTCCTGATTAAGACCATGGACAATCACCCCCACGGTTAAACCTAAGAATTGATAGACCTTGCCCATCCACTCTTTATCCCTCTTAGCCAGATAGTCGTTGACAGTAACCACATGGACTCCTTTTCCAGCTAAAGCATTCAAATATACGGATAGGGTTGCAACTAGGGTTTTTCCCTCTCCCGTTTTCATTTCGGCTATCCTGCCCTGATGTAGGATTATCCCTCCATAAAGCTGGACCTTATAATGCTTCATACCCAGGACACGAAATGCAGCTTCTCTAACAGTAGCAAAGGCCTCGGGTAAAATATCGTCCAATGTTTCGCCCTCTTGGAGCCTATCCTTAAACTCATTAGTTTTTCCCCTTAATTCCTCATCCTTTAATTTTGAGTAGGACTCCTCAAGAGCCTCTATTTTTTCAACATCATCATCAAGTCTTTTTAGTTCCCGGTCACTATAACTACCAAAAACCTTTTCAAACAATCTTTTCAATAACTTCACCTCATTTATGCATAATATTAAAATATAGACTATATTTTGGGATATTACAACCTATCTATCATATTATTGTAACATTTATCTTTTTTTAAAACAATGATATATGAATTCCTTCATGAAAAAAGGGAGTTATACCTAAAAGGCCTCCCGCAAATCCAAAACATAATATAATTTTGATGACAATTTTTATCGAAATGTTCGTTTTTTATGGTCAAATTGAATGGTTCTTGATGTCCTCCTATAAAGTGAGGGCAGGAGCATATTTTGTAATAGGAAAAATATACCTAAGGCAACCAAAGCATCCCCTATGCTAAATATTTGTTTAAATGGGTAAAACTTTGGCAAGCTAATTCGCTTACCCAAATAAGCTGTATAAATGGCAGCCTTTTCTAGGGGTATATACTGGGGCAGGGCCCCCATATTAATGGAGTTTAGCATATTTTTAAAACCCAGTTGTTCTAAAGCGTTCATATCAATTGGCATACTACCTTGATTGAGTATTATTGCTGCAAAATTCATAATAGCACCTATCAAAATAAACCACATGCATTTATAGTGTATATTAAAAAACAAGGCTATAAATAATAATATATAGGTTATCATATACAAAATCATCCTATATTGAATGAAAAAGTTTTGTCCCACAGAAATCATAATAGATATTACTAACTGAAGAGCAAAGGAAAAAAATATCATCCACGAAAACCTTAGGAGAGAAGTCCCCAATATTTTAAATTTACCCCCCCTGATTTTCCCTACCAGTATTCCTAATATAATACTTTCTACTAACAAAGAATCACCACCCTCAAACGATTACAAATAATTACAGATTCCATTTATATTCTACATTCTATAAAGAAAAGTTTTTTCCTGCTAGCTTTCATTACATTTTTGCAAAAAATAAATAAAACGGTGGATTAAATCCACCGTTCTTAAGATTGGTTTAAGCGAACTCAGGTTCTATTAAACCATAATTGCCGTCTTTTCTTTTATAAACAACATTCACCTCATCTGTATCACCGTTTGCAAATACGAAAAAACTATGACCTATCAATTCCATTTGTAAAACCGCTTCCTCAGAACTCATTGGTTTTAAGGCAAAGCGTTTTGTTTTAACTATTTTAGGTTCAAAACTTTCCTTATCCTCATATGTATTAATATTTTCAAACCGAATGGTTTCATATTTATTAAGCCTATGTTTTTCCATCCTTGTTTTATGTTTACTTAGCTGTCTAATTAATTTATCTACTACCTTATCAATTGAGGTATACATATCATGGGTGGTTTCCTCCGCCCTTAAAAGTGAACCATTGATAGGTATGGTAACCTCTATAATCTGCCTTGCTTTTTCAACAGATAAGGTAACCTGGGCCTCTGCCTCCTTAGTAAAATATTTGTCCAGCTTAGAGATTTTTGACTCCACTGCCTCTTTTAAAGCTTCGGTTACATTAATGTTCTTTCCACTTATTATAACCTTCATATCTCCAGCTCCTTTCTCTATCTATATTATTTAAATCCATGAAGGGACTTGATAAGTCAAGGTTAAAGTTTTTATTGTCTAAGCCCCATCAATTTGAATTGCTATTATTATATAAATTTACCCATTTAGGATCTTTATCAAACAAAATATCCCTTGATTTGTTTCAAAACTTTAAATTTGTGGATATGTTAAGTCTTTTGCTGTGCATAATGTGTATAATCATGTTGATAATTGCATATTCCATGTATTCATATGTGTATATCTATGTGGGTTATCAGGTATAAGTATAATTTACCAAATAATCAACAATATCTCTATTCTTATTATACAATTATTTCAATGCTTCTATAACAATATTTAAAATCTTTTATAAATTTTGTCTATCATCAACATTTAAATTGGGGTCTAACATAATGACCCCCTTACCCAGGAAGCAGCAGGCATTTTTTAACTATAAAAAGCTAGATTCCTTTAAAGAAAAAGTCTCCAAAGTCCT
>CAZUTD010000121.1:0-5478 GCA_964623185.1 uncultured Clostridiaceae bacterium | reverse complement strand
AAAAGTACAATTAGTTGGATTTGGAACTTTTGATGTAAGGGAAAGAAAACCAAGACAAGGTAGAAATCCAAGAAACCCAGAGCAAGTAATTCAAATTCCAGCTTCAAAAGCACCTGTTTTCAAAGCTGGTAAGACATTAAAAGAAAAAGTTAACGTTTAATAAAAATCAGGGACAACCCTGATTTTTATTTTACTAGGAAAGATAATGAAAGAGACAAATATGAAATAAATCTAATGGCATATTACATTTTGAACCAAATATTAATAATAATAGAAAGAAATTTACATAAAAGCTTGACAAAAAACCATATAATTAATATAATTTTAAAAGATAAATTTTTTAAAGCTAATTTTAAGCTTTGTTGAAAATTCAAGCCTATATCGATTTTAACCTCTAATAAAAGATTTGGGGGTTGATGTTTTATTGGAATAATCATAAAACCAATAGAAAAAATCCAAAATTTGGTGTAGAATGATATAGGAGTGAAAATTTCAAAAAAGAAATTTAGGGGGAATTGCCATCCATTTTATAGAATTTTCAGAATGAGAAAAAATCTTTATGGATGGGAATAAAAAAAGGGAGGTTTTAAAAAATGATTAAAAGAGGATTAGTAGTATTATTAGTACTTGTTTTAGTACTATCGTTGGCTATAGGATGCAGCAGTCCATCCACTAACGAAGCGGGTGAGACCACTGATGGAGGCACAAGATACATTTCTATAGCAACTGGTGGAACCGCAGGTACCTATTATCCCTTGGGGGGAGCAATGGCTAAAATTTTCAATGGACATATAGAAAATGTCAATGCTAATGCTCAAGCAACAGGAGCTTCTGTTGAGAACATTGGACTTGTAGCAAAAGGTGAAACAGAACTAGCATTTATACAAAATGACATAACCTACTACGCTTTCACAGGAACAGAAACTTTTGAAGGTGAAGACAAGATTGAAAACATTAGAGGAATGGCAATGCTATATCCAGAACTAGTTCAAGTTATAGCGGCAAAAGAATCAGGCATTAATTCAATCGAAGATTTAAAAGGCAAGAAGGTAGCTATCGGAGCACCTGGATCAGGAGCCGAGGCTAATGCAAGACAAGTTTTAGCGGCTCATGGTATGACATATGATGATTTAGGTAAAGCTGACTACCTATCATTTAACGAGGCAGCTGACCAATTAAAGAACAAGCAGATTGATGCAGCTTTCTTAACTGCAGGACTTCCAACTTCAGCGGTTACAGAAGTAGCTCAAACTGCTGATATAGTGGTAGTGCCTATAGTATCTGAAAAGGTTGCTCAATTAGCTGATGATTATCCTTTCTATACAGAAGTTGTAATACCTTCAGGAACCTACAAGGGCCAAGAGGAAGATGTAAATACAGCAGCTGTTATGGCAATGTTGGTTGTACCTGAGGATTTAGATGAAGACCTAGCATATGAAATGATAAAATCACTATTCGAACAAAGACAAGAAATTATTGATTCCCATACAAGGGGTAATGATATTACATTAGAAACAGCTTTAAAAGGTATGCCAATTGAAGTTCATGCAGGAGCTCAAAGATATTATGATGAAATGGATGTAAAGTAATGACAAAATATGGGGGAAGAGGTATTGGAGGTTTCTCCAATACCTTCCTCCGTTATAAAAGGTCCTTTCTGCTTATAGTACTAATCTTTTCAGTGACAATATTTTTACTGCCAATAAGAGTTTTATTAGCCTCTGATCATAAATCTGGACAATATTTAAAGAGTTGGTCCATAACAAATGGATCAAAATTTGACATAGAATATACCCATTCCGTTCAATTGACGCCGGTTATAGAGATATATTCTGTTGGTAAAGAGGATAAATTTCTCTTGGAGGAATCTTATTTCTATTCTTATGGTGCAGGATTGCCGTCGACTACTCCCTATGATTTTGAAATAACCCAGGAGGGGTTCAGGATATACAATATCAATGAAACCATGGATAATATTATATACAGGACAGGGGCAGTGAGGGCACAACATAAGATAAAGATTGGTAAAAAGATATATTCATTTTTAGATTTTTCGAATCCCGGAACAGGGGTAAAATTCACGGTTCAAAGGATTTCTTTATTACAATATCTGGCAAAGGAGGCTTTTCAATGACAAATAGAAAATCTATTACAGAAAGTGATGTGGCAATGGATGTAGATGAACTACTGGAACAATATGATGCAGATGCCAGCAAGTCCAGGAAACTAACTGGGACAGTTGGGAAAATCACTACTATTATTGCTATTCTTATGTCTGTATTCCATTTATATACAGCAGGATTTGGAACCTTGCTTTCTGTTAAGCAAAGGTCACTCCATATTATTTTTGCTTTTACCCTAGGTTTTTTACTATTTCCAGCAACTAAAAAAAGCAGCAAAACAAAGACTTCTATTTTCGATTATATCTTCATTATTGCAAATGTAGTTATTTTTGGCTATTTATTTTTATTTGTGGAAAAGATAGCCCTTAAGGGAACAAATATAAGCCAAATGGATTTGATATTTGGTGCCTTGGCTATTTTATTAACATTGGAGATTACCAGGAGAGTTGTAGGGCCTGAACTACCGACTGTAGCAATAATCTTTATTTTATATGCTAAACTAGGACCTTATCTACCCGGTGCTTTAGGACATAGGGGTTTTTCCTGGGAAAGAATTATCAGCCATATGTATATGGCATTAGAGGGAATATTAGGGATTCCAATAGGTGTATCAGCTACTTTTGTATTTATGTTTATCCTATTTGGATCTTTCTTAGATAAAACTGGAGTAGGTAAATTTTTTATTGATTTGGCCTATTCGCTAACTGGACATTTAAAGAGCGGACCCGCTATGACAGCCGTAGTTGCCAGTGGATTTATGGGGTCGGTATCGGGCAGTTCCGTTGCTAACACAGTAACTACTGGTGCATTTACCATACCCTTGATGAAAAAGACAGGATATAAACCTTATTTTGCCGGAGCAGTTGAGGCGGCGGCGTCCACAGGTGGTCAAATCATGCCACCGGTTATGGGGGCGGCAGCCTTTATTATGGCAGAATTTACGGGAATCCCATATATAAAAATTGTCGTGGCAGCAGCTATTCCAGCAATATTATATTACTTTGCTGTAGGAACTATGGTACATTTGGAAGCTTCTAAACTTGGGCTAAAGGGATTGCCAAGGGAGCAATTGCCTAAGCTAGGTGGCCTCTTGGTTCGTGGAGGCTATTTATTAACTCCCTTGTTTATCATAGTATATTTACTGATAAAGGGGTATACGCCTTTATTATCCGCCTTTTATGCAATATGTATAAGTATTCTTATTGCGGTTATAGGTGCCCTAATTAAAAAAGATGGTTCATTTGGACTAAAAGAATTTTTTGGGGCCCTTGAAGAAGGGGCAAAAGGGTCAGTAGGTGTAGCCTGTGCTTGTGCCTGTGCAGGTATTATAGTGGGTATAGTAACCTTAACAGGACTAGGCTTAAGGATTGCTGAGCTGATAGTTACCCTAGCCCAGGGAAGATTATTACTAACCCTCTTCTTTACCATGATTGCATCTATAATCCTAGGAATGGGCCTGCCTACAACAGCTAAATACATTGTTTTAGCAACAATGGCAGTACCCGCCTTAATAAAACTAGATGTAAACCTGATGTCGGCACACTTATTTATTTTATACTTTGGTGTTGTGGCTGATATTACGCCACCGGTAGCCCTTGCCGCCTATGCAGGTGCGGGGATAGCCGGGGCCAACTCTATGAAAACGGGCTTCCAGGCGGTCAAACTCGCCTCAGCGGCCTTTATTGTCCCCTATATTTTTGCCTATGATTCGACCCTAATACTTGTAAAAGAGGTCTCCAACGGTACTGTTACCTTTATGCCCTTTGCTAGTGCCTTGCCTGTAATAGTGTCGGCAGTCATTGGGATATTGTGTTTGGCCAGCGCCATAGAGGGCTATATGATAGACCATTGCAAAATCTATGAAAGGGCCCTACTCCTTGTAGCTGCCCTTGCACTCTTAAAACCTGGCCTATGGACAGATATATTTGGTATAGCTGCCTTGGTAGTGGTATTTGTTTTACAAAAAGCAAGGGTAAAGATGGGCGATATAAAGGCAGTGTAAATTTTAATAAAAAGAAAAAATTAGGGATTGGGCCTTATATAAATAGAGTCCAGTCCCTTCTATATATAGAATCTTAAATTAACTTGTTTCTGTAAGGGAGGGGAAAAATTGCGCCTAGATAAATATCTCAAAAATTCAAGAATTATTAAAAGAAGGACAATAGCAAAAGAAGCCTGCGACAAGGGAAGGGTATTTTTAAACGGAAAAACAGCAAAAGCGGGAACAGAAGTTAAGGTGGGAGATATAGTTGAAATCTTTTTTGGTGACAAGTCCTTAAAAATTCAAATAACCCAGTTGCAGGACCATGCGAGGAAAGATACAGCCAAGGAAATGTTTAGCTTGCTAGACTAAATTTGCATAAATTTTCCTCTTGCTTCAAATACTATCCTTATTGATTCACACCTAATTTGAAGTAAAGAGGAGGCATTTCACATGAGAAAAATAAATAAAACTCTTAAATTTTCAATGATAATAATATTAGTTATCCTGACAATTGGCTGTCAGGCTGCAAAAAAACCAAAAACCCCAGAAAGTCCCCAGGGAAAAACGCCCAAAATTCCTGATGCAATTAGCCAGGGGGAAAGAAAAGAACCTAAGCTAACAATCCATATAGTGGATGAAAAGCAAAACAAGGAAATGGCATTTGAAGAATACTTGCCAGGCGTACTGGCAGGGGAAATGAAAAATGACTGGCCGATGGAAGCATTAAAAGCCCAGGCCATTTTGGCAAGGACCTTTGCCATGGAATTCATAGATAAAAAAGGGTCTTCCAAGTACGAGGGGGCCCATCTTTCTACAGATATAGAAGAGGCCCAAGCCTGGGATACAGAAGGGATCAACGACAGGATTAAGGAGGCAGTGAAGTCGACCAGGGGAATGGTAATCCTCCACAATAACGAATTTATAAAGGCTTGGTTTCATTCACACGCTGCAGGCCGAACAGCCACTGCGGTAGAGGGCTTGGGCTTAAACGAAGACAATCCACCCTATATCCATATGGTGGATTCTCCTGACTCACCCAAGGCCCCGGAAGAAGATGCTAATTGGAAGGAGACCTTTACAAAAGAGGAAATTGCCCAAGCTGTTGAAAAAACCTCCGGTCAGAACCCGGGAGATTTTAGCGGGATTAAGGTTGCAGAATGGGGTCCGTCCGGTAGGGCCTATAAACTCCAGATAGGCAATGCCCTTGTAACAGCACCAGCTTTTAGGCTGGCCCTGGACAGCACCAGGATGAAATCTACAAAGCTAAAACACATTTCGTTTGAGGGAGACCAGATAACTATGGAGGGCAGTGGTTATGGCCATGGTGTAGGTATGAGCCAGTGGGGTGCCTACCAAATGGCGGAAGAGGGC
>CAZUTD010000120.1:4790-5521 GCA_964623185.1 uncultured Clostridiaceae bacterium | reverse complement strand
CTTAGAGGGGTTGGCAACATCTGATAGATCCCTGTATATTTCAATGCTCCCGGCCTCATTGATAGCTGCTTTAAGTATGGTATCCACTGCATGCTTTCTTGTTTTCTTTTTCCATATAACCTCTGGTGAACAACCACTTCCCTAAGATTTTCATCCAATACAACCACATCATATGCTGTTAATTTTATTGTAACCCTGCTTCCTGCAAACTTGGGAGCAGATGAATATTCGTGCAATCCATTTTCAAGTTTGAATTTCCCATAGGAGTCTACTTTTACTGTTATATACTTGCCTGGATCAAATTCATGGGTTGGTAAAGGTATTAAATTCTTTCTGTCTTCTAAATGAAGGATTGATATTAATATTTCTTTTCTATAATGCTCTCTTTCTGCATCCTCATCACATTCTTTGAGAAGGTTTTTGTTGAATTCTACTAAACTCATGATTCTTGGAACTGGAACTAAAAGATTTCTTCTATGATAGCCCACCTTGTTTTCTACAGAGCCCTTCTCATGCCCAGATGAAGGATTGCAAAATGCTGCTTCAAACATGAAATGATTTTGAAATCTCATAAATCCATCTGTTAGGTCTCTCTTTCCACCTTTTAAAATATTGGCTACCATTGTACTAGCATTATCAAACCAGATCCTTGTTGGTACCCCATCTATATGGTTAAATATATTTATCATTCCCTGGAAAAGGCACTCCTGATTTTCACCTTTAAACAGCTG
>CAZUTD010000120.1:0-4778 GCA_964623185.1 uncultured Clostridiaceae bacterium | reverse complement strand
AAGATACCCTTGATTGCTGTATGGAAATGATATATTAAGATAGTTACCAGAATGCAATTTTCCATTCTCATAAAAATCAGCCGCACCAAAGTCTATTTGTGCCTCCCCAGGAATATGTTGGAGTGGTAAAAAACCTTCGCTGGATGAGAATATTTCCTTTCTTCTTTTAGATACATAGTTAGCTACGGTTTTGTATGAACAGGTAAATTTATCTCCGTGTTCTTTTAAAAGACGCTTATGAATCTGTTTTGCTGTATGCCTTTGCTTCTTTCTGGCCTGCTTATCTTCTTCAAGCCAACTGTCTATTGTTTCTTTAAATGGATCTAGTATTGATTTATTCTTATTTGCTGGGTTTAACTTAGCCTCCTCTGACCAATTATCCTTTTCTACATAAACCCTCACTGTCTTTCTGTCAAAACCTGTTTCTCTTGAAATTTCACTAATATTCATGCCTTGTTCAAAGTACATTTTTCTGATATGATTTTTTTGAGTCATTGTTAGCATCCTCCAATTATCCTCCTCGTAATCAATTTAGTCGTTAATTACAAGGATATATTTAATTTGTGGTGCCTGCAATGACTTTTGCAATATTGGGGAAAAATCCTTTTCCCAAGTGGGGAATTCCGCTTTGCAACATTGGGTAATTCTATTTTACCTTAAACACATAACTTCTATCACTTTTAAATCCATGGTATTATTGACCGCTTACTAACGTACCCATCAAATACCTCCTATTCTTTGTTTTAACTTCCAAACTTCTTTTATAATTTCAGGCAGAAAAAAACAGTCTTCCTTCTTATATAAGACTGTAATTTTATATACTATTAAATAAACCTTTTATAAATTATAAATCTATAATTTATTATTTCTTATCTTCCTTCTAATTATTAATTTAAGAATAATAGAAATAACTATAATTACAGAAGTAGCCAATCCTTGTATTTGAATACTTGTATACAAAGGTGCAGATTGAATAATATACAAATCAGAATGTTTTTTATAATCATAATATTTGTATATGGAATTACCTATAAATATGCCAGTAAATGATCCCATTATATAATTTAAAATCGCATCCCATCTTTTAAGCATATTGTCTACTACTTCCTATTCGTTAAATATAAATTTTATTATAGCTGGTGCTATCATATCTATAAAGGTTTTATTTATCATTCATATATATAACTAATTTCTAAGAGTTGCTTTCATTTTATCTTTATTTAAAATAATTTCTATAGCTTCTATAATAGATTTAGTCACTATATCAGTATGTAATAAAAGCTTTCCCGATGCACCTTCTCCTTCTATTATCCCAATAGATATGGCTGCTTTTTTAAACATTTCTATATCATTAAATCCATTACCCACACATATAGTGTTTTCTCTACCTAAACTTTCTACTATATCCCTTTTAAATTTACTTGTGTCATCTTTTGGAAAAGCTAAAACCCTGGCATTTATATTGCTACATTCTTTCTTTACAGTACCAAAGGTATTTGCCGTAAGTATATGTATCTTAACATATTTATCTAACCTATTTAATAACTCCCTTACCCCTTCTAATATTTTCCCATCTACTGCTATAGTTCCATTATAATCCAATACTACATTTTCGATTTCTATATTATCTCTACCTGGTATTTCGTATGTTAACATGGCCTTCCCTCCATTTATAGTTTATCCATATATTCCTTCTATATATTCTTTAGTTTTATCATCTTTAGGGTTTGAAAAGATTTTTTCTGTTTCATCATATTCTATTAATTCACCATCTAATATAAAAGCTGTGTAGTCAGATATTCTTTTGGCCTGTGCCAAGTTATGAGTTACTATAACTATAGTATAATCTTTAGAAAACCTTAATAACATTTCTTCTATATTTTCAGTGTTTTTAATATCTAAAGAAGAACAAGGTTCATCTAATAATAAAACCTCTGGATTTACAGTAAGTGCCCTTGCAATGCAAAGCCTTTGTTGTTGACCTCCTGATAATTTGGTGGCTAACATATTTAAATCATTATTAATTTCATTAAAAAGTCCTACTCTCTTTAAAGTAGTTTTAACTATATTATCTAATTCTTTTTTATCTTTAGTACCATAATATATAGGAGCATATGATAAGTTTTTATATATTGGAAAAGGAAAAGGTGTAGGCTTTTGAAATACCATACCAATCATTTTTCTTATATTATCTTTTTCATATGATAATATATCTTTATTTTTAAATAATATATCTCCTGTGAAATTGCCTCCATTTTCTTCTAACATTAGATTTAAAGTTGTAAGTAAAGTTGATTTTCCACAACCAGATGGACCTATTATTGCCGTTATCTTGTTTTTTTTTATATTCATGGATAAATCCTTTATTATTTCTTTATCTCCATAATTTACAAATAGATTGTTTATTTTAAGCATATCCATTACCTATCATTCCTTTTTGTAATATTTAAAGTTAAAGCAGTTATATTTATTATAAGCAAAATCATTATTAGCACTAAAGCAGTTCCATAGGCCTTTTCTAAAGATATACCTTCTCCTGTCAACATGTATAAATGGAAAGGTAATGCCATAACTGGTGCAGACAAAGTCTTTGGTATTGGAGCAAATAATACTGCAGCTGTTAGTATAATAGGTGCAGAAGCTCCCATTGCAAATCCTCCTGCCATGGTTATTGCAGAAATAATATCAGTTTTACATAAAGGTAATATTAGTCTAAGTATAGTATGGGGTTTTGATATTCCAAGGGCATAAGAAGAACCTATTATATCCTTATTCACTTGACTTAATGTTTTTTCCACCCTAACCTGAATATAGGGAAATATCATAATTCCTAAAGTTATACCCCCTGATAATAAAGATCTTCCTAGTCTTAAATTAAGTACCAATAAGGTATATCCAAATAACCCCAAAACTATAGAAGGGATTCCTGCCATAGTTTGTACTATTAAATGTATAATACTTTCAATTCTTTTAGATTTGGCATAAAATACAGAATATAAAGAAGTTGAAATAGCTAATATTGAGGCAAATATACAAGCTATAAACATAAGGAATAAGCTTCCTACAATAGCAGGGAATATGCCTCCTTCCAATCCAATAGGCATACCCTTTGGATTTCCAAATATAAATTCTAAGTTTATAGAAGATAAACCATTTATAAAAATATATCCAAATATAAATGTCACTATAAGAAATACGATTATAGTACTAATTATAATCCATGTCTTGAATATAAGGTCTTTAGTTTTCACATTCATTTTTATCAATCCTTATCTGCATTTATAATTTTATACTTACTTTAATAAAATGTAATACTATATTTATAATTATTAATAATATCATAAGTACAAAACCAGCAGCAAATAGTGAGTGATAATGTAAACTACCTACTTCTGCCATACCCATTTCAAGAGCAATAAGGGATGGTATTGTTTGTGTCTTTTTAAGTAAACTAGGCATTAATGGTGCATTTCCTATAACCATCATAACTGCCATAGTTTCACCCATACCTCGCCCTAAAGCTAAAACTATAGCTACTAAAATACTTCTTCTGCTTTCAGGTAATATAATATTTTGTATCATATAAGATTTAGAAACTCCTAATGCATTTGAGTGTTTTGAGTGTTCTTTATAGGATTTCTCCATAGATTCATCGCAAGTAGAGATTATATAAGGCAACATCATTATGGCTAGAACTATTCCTCCAGCTAATACAGATTCTCCAGAGGGAAATGAAAACTTTATTTCAAAAAACTTTACCAAAACTAATAAACCTATAAAACCATATATCACTGAGGGTATTCCAGCTAATATATCTACAATCCCCCTTATTAATCTTCTTCTATTACCCTTTGTATAACTTGATATAACAACAGAAAAACCAAGCCCTATAGGTAATGCAATTATTATCCCTACTGAAGATGTATAAAGTGTGCCTAGTATGATGGGTAGTATTGATAATTTATCTGGGCTATTTAAAGGGTTCCAACTCTTCCCTGATATAAATTTCAGTATAGGCACTTCCTTAAAAAAGGCCATACTTTCTTTAAATATAAATATAACTATAAATCCAAGTAGGAATAAAGAAATTAAGGTCAATATTTTTATTATAAAGTTAAAAATCTTTTCTCTTATCTTTCTCATCCTATCACCTCAAAACATAATTAACTAATATTTTAATAATCAAGCAGGAGGTAAATAATTATTTTATTTACCGTCCTCTCACACCACCAAGCATACCGTTCGGTACTTGGCGGTTCATTAAGACAGTCTGAATTTTTCATACTGTGAAGACAAACTTTTAAAACCATGATTAATCAATCTTTGATTAGTTATGGTTTTATTTAATATTGGACTATTGGATATTCGCCAGTAACCTTTACGAGTATTGGCATATTCCCATGCTTTATGTTTTGGTACTCCTAGTTTCATTAAATTTGTATATCTAGTCCTAACTCGTTTCCAGGTTTTCCATACACAAGCTCTTAGCCTTCTTCTAATCCAGCTATCTAAGTCTTTTAATTTTGTCCTCATCTCTGCTAATTTGAAGCAATTCACCCAACCTACAATTATTTCATTTAATTTCTTAATTCTATAATCAAAATTCATACTAACATTTCTATTAGTAACTTTCCTGATTTTATCCTTAAGCCTCTCATAACTTTTATTATGAACCCTAAATTTAATTCCACCTTTTCCATAGTAGAAACTATACCCTAAGAATTTTCTTCTAGTTGGTGAAGATACTGCTGATTTCTCAGTATTTACTTTCAGTTTTA
>CAZUTD010000119.1:0-5524 GCA_964623185.1 uncultured Clostridiaceae bacterium | reverse complement strand
TATATCTATTTCCTTGAAGTGAAATAAAGAAGCCGCCAGGGCCCCGTCTGCGTCTGTCTGGGTAAAAACATTATAAAAATCTTCCTTCTTTCCAGCCCCACCAGAAGCTATTATGGGTATCTTAACTGCCTGGCTGATTTTTTTACTTATAGATAAATCATAACCGTTTTTAGTCCCGTCCTTACCCATACTGGTTAAGAGAATTTCCCCTGCCCCAAGGGCCTCTACTTCTTTTGCCCAGGCCACAGCCCCTAAGCCAGTATTTTCCCTTCCGCCTCTGATATACACATGGTAGTCTCCATTATCATCCTGCTTTACATCAATTGCCACCACCACCGCTGGAGACCCAAATTCACCGGCACATTCTTTGATAATCGAAGGCGTCTTTACAGCGGCCGAACCAATGGAAACTTTGTCAGCACCGGCTTGAATGACTTGCTTAAAATCCTCCACACTTTTAATCCCACCACCTACCGTAAAGGGAATTGTTATTTCATCTCCTATCTTCTTAACAAGGTCTAATAAAATACCCCTCTTTTCATAGCTTGCCTTAATATCCAACAAAACTAGCTCATCCGCCCCCTGCAACTCGTAAGCCTTGGCAATTTCGACTGGGTCTCCCGCATCAACCAAGTTAACAAAATTAACTCCCTTTACCACCCTGCCCTTGTCAATATCGAGACAGGCTACAATTCTTTTAGTTTTCATTTTTATCCACCCTTAAATCAAGCAAATCAATCTTCCCTTCGTAAAGGGCCTTGCCAATAATAGCCCCCTCAACCCCAATTTCAATTAGTTTTTCTACATCCTCTCTGGAAGATACACCCCCAGAGGCAATTATATTCAAGGATAAATTATCCTTCATTTTTTTAATACCCTCAAAATTTGGGCCCTTCAACATACCGTCATGGCCTATATCAGTATAGACCATAGTTTTTACCCCTAAAGCCTCAACCCGCTTAGCAAAGTCCAAGACTGCCGTTTTACTGGTTTCAGTCCATCCTCTTACAGCCACATAACCATCCTTGCCATCTATTGCCACCACAATTTTGTCACCATAATCGGCTAGTGCCTGCTTGAGCAGGTCCCTATCCTCAATAGCCTTTGTTCCTAAAATCACCCTATCTACACCAATAGCCAGGAGTTTGTCTATGGCCTCCAGACTCCTAATTCCTCCGCCCAATTGGATGGGTATATTGACTGCTTTAACAATTGCTTCTATCGCAGGAAGATTCCGACTCTCCCCCTCCATGGCCCCATCTAAATCAACAATATGTAGTATTTGGGCACCCTTTTCCTCCCACATCTTAGCGACCTCTTGGGGTTTTTCATAATATATTGTTTCCTTGTCAAATTTCCCCTGGGTTAACATAACGGCCTTGCCATTTTTTATATCTATAGCTGGATAAATTAACATAAGTAGACCACCCTCCCTCTTTTAGCATTAATTATAAGGGCAGACGCCCTAGGAAGCCACTGAAAAAGTCACTTTTCTGTCATCCAGAGCTAAGCGAAGGATCTTAACTATATTGAAAATACTAGATTCCTCCCTATGTTTGGAATGACAAATTCATTAAAATAATAGTTTTCAGTGCCCCCGCCCTAGTCCAGTTTCCCCTTGGTAGACATAACTCCTTCAATTCGTGGGTCAAGGGAAGTAGCCATATCCAAAGCCTTAGCAAAGGCCTTAAAAATGCTCTCTATAATGTGATGATTGTTCTTACCGTAAAGATTTTTTATATGTAGGGTCATCCCGCTATGAAAGGCCAAGGCCCTAAAAAACTCCTCTATTAATTGAACTTCAAAATTTCCTGTTAAGTCTCCCGTAAAATCTACATCATAATGAAAATAAGGCCGGCCACAAATATCCATAACCACCATAGACAGGGCCTCATCCATGGGCAATAAGGAGGACGCATATCTGACAATCCTTTTTTTATCCCCCAATGCCTTGGCAATGGCCTGGCCCATAATAATGCCCACATCCTCTACCGTATGGTGAAAATCAACCTCCAAATCACCTATGGCCTCTATATTTAAATCCACCAAACCATGACGGGAAATTTGTTGTAACATATGATCAAAAAACCCTATCCCGGTAGAAATATTGTTTTCCCCTTTACCATCTATATTAATATCAAGCCTTATCTTTGTTTCGCTTGTCTCTCTTTCCAAGGCATAGCTCCTATCCTTCATCCTGCTTCATCCCTTCCCCTTTATATACTATCTAATTCCCTTGCCAGCAATTCCAATAACAAATTATTTTCTTCTTTTGTACCTATGGAAATACGGAGGCAATTTGCCAGTGGCCCTCCATCCCCAAAATACCTTACCAGGACCTTGTTCTCCAAGAGGTAGTCATAAACCTGCTTAGCCTTATCCATCCTACATAAAATAAAATTCCCGTAGCTATCAAAGACCTTTACCCCTTTAAGTCCCCTTAATGCAGGCACAAGTCTGTCTCGTTGTCCAATAATATCCTCAACTGCCTTGACCATTAAGTCCTTGTTTTCCAAACACACTTTAGCGGCAACCTGGCTTAGGTTAGCTACATTATAAGGTGGTTTAACCTTGTATAAAATATCCATAAGGTCTTTGCAAGCCACACCATAGCCCACCCTAGCCCCTGCCAAGCCATAGGCCTTTGATAAGGTCCTCAGGACAATTAGGTTAGGATAAAGATTAAGTAAATCAATTACAGACTCACCGCAAAATTCATAATAGGCCTCATCCACAACAACAATCCCCTTGGCATTATCTATAACTTTAACAATATCTTCCCTAGCTATAAGCCCCCCGGTAGGGTTATTGGGGTTGGTGATAAAAATTATTTTAGGATTTTCCCTGTCCATAGCATCTTTAAAACTGCCATAATCAAAGGCAAAATCCTCGCCCAAACCTACTTCAACTGTAGTCCCTCCACTTATCTGGGTAACAAGTTTGTACATAGCAAATGTAGGATCTTGGGTTAATATTTTATCCCCCTCACCCACAAAGGAATTTATAATAATAGAAATTAATTGGTCAGACCCACAACCCACTATGATTTCTTCAGGTCTTAAGCCTAATTCCCTGGCCAGAATTTCCCTTAACTCAATAGAATCACTATCAGGATACTGGTTTAACTTTAATTCCATTATAGCCCCTAGTATTTTTTCATTCAATTGATGGGCCAGATTATTATTCTCATTGGCATCCAATTTCGCCACAGTCTCAACTTCATTGACCTCATAGGCATTTAAACTTTTAATATTTTCCCTGACCAAACTATTCACCATCAGACCTAGACCCCACTTTCTTTTCAATCAAATCGACTAAATTATTTATCTCTTTTTTCTTTGTCTTATAACTCACCTTGTTGAGTACCAAACGGGCACTAATATCCTCTATATCTTCCAATACCACTAGGCCATTTTCCTTTAATGTCTTGCCTGTCTCTACAATATCTACAATAATATCTGATAATCCCATAAGGGGGGCAAGTTCAACCGACCCCTCCTGCCTAATAATCTCAACTGACTGGCCCTTTTCTGCAAAATACTTCCTTGTTACATTAGGATATTTTGTAGCCACACGCAGATGTTTTTTCCCATTTTCCATAAGAGGTTTCCCTGCCACAGCAAATTTACATCTGCCAAACTTTAGGTCTACTACCTCATATAACTGCCTATCCTGTTCCAAGAGGACATCCTTGCCGGATATCCCCATATCCACTGCCCCATGCTCCACATAGGTGGGTACATCCACAGCTTTTAAGAGAATTACCTCCAAATTATATTGGGGCAGGGGAAAAATTAGTTTCCTGCTATCTTCCTTTAGGGTCCTGCAATCAACACCTATATCCTCCAAAAGTTTAATACTATGTTTTGCTAACCTACCCTTGGCAAGGGCTAGCCTTATCTTTTCCAACCTAATCCCTCCCCCAAATCATCTACAATGCTTAATTCTCCATCTTCATCTACCTTCATAAGCTGGTGAATTTTCCTCCGCCCTATATATTCTACCAGGTCATTTTTACACCCAAGAAGATTGACCTCCACAATATAACCCTTATCCCTCAATTCCTTCATCATGCCAGCCTTGACCTTACAAGTGTCATCTTCTAAGATAAGAATATGTTTCTGGTCCTTGACCCTTAAATTTCCCTGTATTTTTAAGGCCTTGGTAATCTTATTTACCACAAAGGCAAAGCCCGTAGCAGGGCAATCCATGCCAAAATCCTTCATAAGCCTATCATACCGGCCCCCGCTTAATAAAACTACACCCAAGTCCTTGGTAAAGCCTTTGAAAATCACCCCGCTATAATATTTCAAGGTGGTCACCATTCCCAAATCCAAGGATATATACTGGCCCAGGCCATATTCCTTGACGCAATGCCAAACCTTTTCTAATTCGTCCACTGCCTCCAACATAGAAGGTGTCAGGGGGAACTTTTTAATCTCCCCTAGGACCTCCTTGGGTTCCCCAAACAACCTAGGTAATTCTTTTAATAGGGATTTTATCTCTTCCCCAACGGCCAGGTCTCCTACCAATTTGTTTAATACAATAAAGTTTTTATTCTCTATATTATAAACAAGGGACTCCTTTTTCTCTTCCTCAATTTCTATTGTTTCTAAAATGGCCTTCAGCAACTTTGTCTGGCCTATATCAATCTGAAAACTCTCAAGACCCAAATCTTTTAAACTCTCTATGGCAGTAATAATAACCTCTGCATCTGCCTTATAAGAATTTACACCAAAGAGTTCAACACCGGCCTGGCGAAACTCCCTTTTCTTGCCTGCCTGCTCCTCATCTATCCGAAAAACATCTGCCACATAACACAATTTCAATGGATAGGTAAAATTCTTCATCTTTGTAGATACCATCCTCACAATGGGAAGGGTACAATCTGGCCTCAATACTAAAATACTCCCATTTGTATCAATGAGTTTAAACATTTTATCCCCATTTATGGCCAGGTAGTCCCTAGAAAAAAGGTCATAATACTCTAAACCGGGACTGCTGATTTCCATATAGCCCGATTGGACAAAATTTTTCATGATTTTATTCTCTATTTCCCTACGATAAATACAATCATCAATCAAGATATCCTGTACCCCTTCGGGTAATAAAACTTTTTTTGATTTCATTTCCATTCCCCCGTTTTAACAATCTACTACTTTAATTAGGTAAAGCATTAAATTGATACCTGGGATATATTTTAACCCCATATCCATTCTTTGTCAAGTAAAAATTAAGGACAGCTAAAATTTTCTCTAGCTATCCCTTCTTACACCTATTTTAATATTTATTTGTTAATAAGCTGCTCATCCAAAAGGAGGATTACATCCATGTTTCCATTTCTAGACCGGATTTCATCCATAAGTTCCTTGTCCTCTTCCAGTCCCCTGCTACGGACGGAGTAAAGAAGTTCAAACATGGTACCCAGTCGTGCCGTCCTAATGCTTGATAGGCTATATTCCTCTAAATACTTATCCAATACATCATCGAAAAGTCCCTCAAAATTTATATTTTCAGGCACCAT
>CAZUTD010000118.1:0-5587 GCA_964623185.1 uncultured Clostridiaceae bacterium | reverse complement strand
CATTTCGATTATGTATATATTAAAGAAGATAAAAATCCAAGGGGAAGAAAATCTGGCCAGGTAGCTGACCTCCTAAAAGGTGGGTGTAGTCTTGGAGGCATGAAAAATAATTGTATGGAAATTAAACTGTGTGAGGTTAGGGCACTAAGAAAAGCCATGCAAAATGCGAAGATGGGGGATATAATATTGGTTTTTTATGAGGAATATGGTCCTCTTGTTAAGGAAATAGAGGATTTTAAAGAAAAAACTAACATTCTAACCAATAAGATGCTTAGCAGTATGTCAATTAAAAACCAAGTAGCACATTACAGCCCCTAGTCTAAGGGGCTGTAATTATGGTATCTTACAACTATATATCCTCTTATTTCTAATTTTATTTAGGCTATTTTGTGGGGATAGAAAGTATAGGCACCATAGCCTATTATGAAATATATATTTTAATTTAGTTATAATATTTATTATATAATGATATGATTATATAAAATAATATTTATGGGTATATATATGAAAATGAGTTCTAAGAGGGGAGGGGGTAATATTGCAAAGTATTGCTGCATTTTTTGATGTAGATGGAACCTTATACAGGGACTCTTTGATGGTGGAACATTTTAAACAATTGATAAAACATGAGATAATTGATTCAGCCAAATGCAATGATATGGCTATGGAATCCTTCCAAAATTGGGATAAAAGACGGGGGGATTATGAGGATTATCTTCTTAAGGTCGCAGATATTTACCTAAGGTCTATGAGGGGTCAAGACAAGCAAAATATAGAATTTATGACTAACCAAATAATTAATATTAAGGGTGATAGGGTCTATCGCTTTACCAGGGATAGGATAGAGTGGCATAAAGAGCAGGGACATAAAGTTATATTTATATCAGGAAGCCCCGATTATTTGGTGGCAAAAATGGCTAAAAAATACGGAGCAACAGATTATATGGGGACAAAATATAAGGTAGATGAGAAAAATAGGTTTACAGGTGAAATACAACAAATGTGGGATTCGGATAATAAATACTATTCAATTCTTAAATTTGTCGAGAAATACAATATTAGTCTAGACAAGAGCTATTCATATGGAGATACTAATGGCGATTATTCCATGTTAAAATTGGTGGGCAACCCCATAGCAATCAACCCAGCTAAGGAACTGATATTAAGGATTAAAGATGATGAGGAATTAAAGGAAAAGATACAAATTATTATTGAAAGAAAGGATGTTATTTATAAATTAAATGCGGATGTCCAAATCCTTTAAGTAATAAACAAAAACTATTTGAATAGTTTATATTCCTTGTCCATAAGCTCAATTTCATCCCTTATACCTGAGCTTGCATATATTCTTTTATCTTTTGTTAAAAATATGCCCTCAGTATTCTCAAGGTTCTCTATAAAATCAAGACCCTTTTCTAGGCCCATAACAAAGGCAGCCGTAGAATAAGAATCTCCCTTTATTGTTGTATCGGATATAATTGTTACACTAGTCAGTTCATTTTCAGCTGGATATCCAGTGCTCGGATCTATAATATGATGGTAACGTTTATTATCTTTCTCGATATACCTTTGGTAATCACCGGAGGTTACAATAGAGGAATTTCTGAGTTGAATTTTAACTATAACATTGGAGGAACCTAGTTCTGGGGATTGTATCCCCATTTGCCATGCAGTTCCATCAGGTTTGGAACCTAATACAAAAATATCCCCTCCAAGATTAACAAAACCACTTTTTATTCCGAGATCTTCCAATGTTCGCACAGCCTCATCAACGGCATATCCCTTAGCTATTCCACCTAAATCTATAGACATTTTCGGGTCCTTAATAAAGAGTTCATTATTATTAATTTCTAATTGATATAGGTCAATGTGTTTTTTGGCGTCTAATATTTCCTCCTCTTTAGGTATAGCGGGAGGAATTTTATTATCAGTTTCTATATTTACACCCCATAATTTTGATATTTTGCCTAGACCTATATTAAAAGCACCTTTAGTTAATTCATAATATTCTAATCCCTTATGGATAACATTTAGGGTATCCTGGGTCACTTTTATAGGTTTAATCCCTGCATTTTCATTAAGTTGATATATATCACTATCACTTATTATTATGCTCATGCTATTTTCTATTTCACGAATCCGTTGATAGGCTTGGTTGATAGCCTTATTACCTGATTTTGGGGATTTGGTATAAAGGTGTATTTGACCAAATGTACCCAGGACAAATTGATTTTCTTGAACCAGCTGGGGTTTTTGAAAACGATATATTGTTAGGCCTAGGATAAGAAATATCACAAGTAAAACAATTTTTGCTTTGGTGATAAGGGTTTTATTAGACATGATTACCTTCCTTTCAATATCATAAATTATTATAACAATTGGATATTAAAAAGTAAAGATAGGTGTATTGTTTCTCAAACCTCTGCTTTTGATGTAAACTTTAGGGGATTTATACATATTATAATATAAGATTTATTGTGTCAAAATCTTATCATTTTAATTATACCTATAATTGCATATAACAATCATATCAATTATGGTCAGGAGGTATTCCATGAGAATAGCAAGTAGATACTTAAGGCTTTTAAATCCTTATATGGTGGGACCTGATGTAATGCACCTACAGGAAAGATTAACAGCACTAGGTTTTTATCAAGGAGAAATGGACAGCATATATGATGAAGAGGTCTTTGAAGCCGTAAGAAATTTCCAGGGTGAATTTGGTTTAAACCCTGATGGTATAGTTGGGCCCGACACCTGGAATGCAATTGGTTTGGACCCTGAAGATCCATCTTTGGAAGGGGCGGATGGTTATTCAATAGACATTGATCTGGATAGGATGATACTAAAGGCAAGTCAATACACGCAACCTATAAAAACTTATCCGGTAGCTGTCGGTGCATTTCAAACACCTACACCCGCGGGGGAGTGGCATATAATTCAAAAAACGCTGAATCCTGGGGGAGCATTTGGCAGCAGGTGGATGCGGATTAATGTAAATTGGGGGGGATATGGTATCCATGGGACTGACGAACCTGAATCTATAGGTATGGCGGTAAGCCATGGGTGTGTGAGAATGTTAAACGAGGATGTTAACGAGCTGTACGATCTTGTACCCCTGGGAACATTGGTAAAGATAACTGGTGGCTTATTTTCAGGCAGAATTTTAACAATTGGTGTGGAACCAGGGTCAGATGTGGTCAATGTCAAGGTGATATTAAGCGAATTGGGCTATTATTACGGCAATATTGACGGATTCTATGATGAAGCTACGGCAGAGGCAGTAAGAAATTTTCAAAGAGACTTTAATATTGTATCAGATGGCATTGTGGGTGTAGATACCTATAATCAATTGCAATTGGCAAATGATCAATATAGGGATAATCGGGAACCATAGTAAATAGATGGGGACCACCCGGAATTTTTGGCCGGGTGGTCCTTTTATATTCCGGATAATAATTTAAATAGAAATAAAAGTTTAACATTATATGGCTATGGCAATTATTTTTGTGGTACAATGGATTAAATTAAACTTAAGCAAAACAAACTATAATATTTTACAGGTAATTGGATTTGAAAGGCTTAAGGTAAATTCCGCAGTGATGAGGGCATTAGTGACTTTAGCCATCACCCAACGGTTTTGGTGGGGGACCGAATTCCGCCCAAAAAACAGATAAGCAAAATTTTTTGAAGCAAGGATTTGGAAAGGGAGTCTAAAAAATGCGTGTGATTATAGTAGGGGGAGGTAAGTTGGGATACAAACTTGCCGAATCCTTATCTCAGCAGGAAAATGATGTTGTTGTAATGGATATTGATGACCATACCCTGGAAAAGGTAGATGAAAATCTGGATGTTTTATCGATTAAATCTAACGGTGTACGGATTGAAACCTTAAAACAACTACAAATTGAACATTCAGATTTGACCATTGCAGTAACAGGTAGCGATGAAACAAATATTCTCGTTGCTAGTATGGCGAAAAAAATGGGATGTAGAAAGGTAATTGCCCGTGTTAGGAATCCAGAATATGCTGACCAAGTGGATTTTATTAAGGCAAGCATGAAGTTAGATCATATTGTAAATCCAGAATTAGCAACTGCCAAGGAGATAGTTAAGTATCTATTGAAAAGTCAGGCCCTTTATATGGAGGATTTTATTAAAAACAAGGTTGGAATGGTTGATTTCAGGGTCCAAGACCTTAAGGGGTTAGCTGGGAAAAAAATTAAGAATTTAGGGCTGGATGAACCAATATTAGTGGTAGCAATTTCAAGAAATGGAGAAATAATTATTCCCCATGGGGAAACCGATATTTTAGCTAAGGATACTATTTATTTAATGGGTGAGAAGGAAAGTATTAATGCCTTTTCTAAAAGATATATGGGACCTAGGGAGGTAAGGGCAACAAGAAAAGTCTTGTTAATAGGTGGAGGTAGGATAACCTATTACTTGGCTAATAAATTGATTGAAAATGGTGTGGATGTCAAAATAATTGAGCAGGACAAAGAGCGTTGCGAATACCTTGCAGAAAATATAAAAGGCGGATTAATAATATATGGGGACGGTACTGATGTTGACCTTCTGAATGCCGAAAACATGGGCGATATGGATGCATTAGTATCGCTTACAGGTTTAGATGAAGAAAACCTTTTAATTGCTTTGCTTGCAAAACAATGCGGTGTAAACAAGACTATTGCAAAAGTTAGTAGGACCAATTATATTCCCATTATAGAACAATTGGGAATCGATATGGCTATTAATTCCATATTGATTACAGCCGGTGAAATACTCAGGTTTGTACGGGGAGGCAGGGTTGTTTCCCTATCACTTTTACTGGGTGGACAGGCAGAAGTGTTGGAGATTATTGCCCAGGAAAAATCAAAAATAGTTGGGACAAGGTTGGCTGATTTAGGTTTGCCTAAGGGTATAATTATAGCAGCCGTTCTTCATGAAAACAAAATAGTTATACCTAAGGGAAATTCTGTTATCCATCCGGGAGATCGGGTTGTGGTATTTTGCCTGCAAGCCGAGGTGGTCAATTTGAAAAAATACTTCTATACAGCAAAGGGGGGACTTATCAATGAACTATGGGGTGGTTATAAAAGTTCTGGGAAATCTTCTCCTTTTTGAGGCTGTTGCCCTATTACTTCCCTTAATTGTATCAATTTTATATGGGGAAAAATCTGCTATGGCATTTTTGCTAGTGATAGCAATTTTAATTATTGTTGGAAAATTAATGAGCAGGCTTAAATTGGACTCTAAACAGATTAGGTCTAAGGAAGGGCTGATGATTGTTACTGGCGGATGGGTTTTGGCATCATTTTTTGGAGCTTTACCCTTTGTTTTTAGTGGAAGTATTCCTTCATTTATTGATGCTTTTTTTGAAACCGTTTCTGGGCTTACTACAACGGGTTCTACCTTGCTTGACAATATAGAGGCCTTGCCCCGAGGAATTTTATTTTGGAGATCATTTACCCATTGGATTGGTGGTATGGGTATTCTTGTCCTAACTTTAGCTATATTACCCGCTATGGGGGTCGGCGGATTCCAAATTTTTAAGGCAGAAAGCCCCGGACCTGTTTCTGACAAA
>CAZUTD010000117.1:0-5624 GCA_964623185.1 uncultured Clostridiaceae bacterium | reverse complement strand
GAAGGTTTTGCCCAATTGGTTGATTTGGCAAAATCTAAATTGAATGCTTAAATATAATTAAAGTCCTTGCATAAGGACTTTAACTTTACCCAATTTTGCAATAGGTATCATTAAATTTACAAATTTGAGTAAGAATTTTGAATAATTAATTGAGGAGAAGGCTCATGGCAAATGAGATTATTACCAGCCAACAAAATAAATTAGTCAAGCACATAAAAGGATTACAATTAAAAAAGAATAGAAAAAAATATAAACAGTTTATAATTGAGGGAATACGAACTATTGAGGAATGTTTTTTGCATAATATTCCTATCGAATTTGTTTTGTATACCCAAGAATTAGCTGAAATTCACGGTGGAGAAAATATCTTAGAAAAGGCATTGCAAGAGTGCAAGAGTTATGAAGTTTCCAATGATGTTTTTAAAAGCTTGTCAGATGTCGAAAATCCACAGGGAATAATGGCCCTTATCGGCATGAAGGATGATAGATTAGAGGATATTACCTTAAAGGATAATACACTCTACATAGTATTGGACAGGATACAAGATCCTGGGAATATGGGCAATATCATTCGGACTGCGGAGGCAGCTGGGGTGGATGGGATAATCCTGACAAGGGGATGTGTAGACCCATATAATAGTAAAACAATAAGGGCTACGATGGGAGCTATCCTTCATATTCCAATTATTGAAACTCAAAGTAATGATATATGGGTGAATTTTATGAAAAATAATGGGGTAAAGCTAATTGCAAGTAGTTTGTGTACTGATAAAACTTATTTAGATATTGATTATGATGGACGGATTGCCATTGTCATTGGGAATGAGGCTAATGGCATAGACAGCAATTTATTAACCTATGCAGATTCATCTATTAAAATTCCCATAAGGGGGAAGATAGAATCTTTAAATGCGTCCACCGCCGCATCGATTTTGATATATAAGGCCATAGAGTACAGGATGTCAAAATAAAATTGGAAAATTCAAAAAATTTACATATTTTTTATGAAATGCCTTGTTTCTATTTTAGACCTATGCTATAATTAATCTACAAGAATGGCTTAGGGGAAGGAATTGAGGTTCAATGAAAATTTCTAATATTTTTTGGAAGATATTTGAACAGACTGGCTCCATAACAGCCTATATTATGTATAAAAAATTTGTAGCTAACTAATAATTAAATAATATAAATAGCTAATAAAGAGTAAAGTATGTTATGAACTATTTTGCAGAGAGAAGTTGTCTTGGGCTGTAAACACTTCAAATAAGCATAGCAGAAGTTCCCTCTGGAGCTGTAAGGCTGAAAAAACAGTAGGTTTTATCGGTAGGACACCGTTATTGTCTCTGAGTCGCGTTTTAAAACGCTATTAGGGTGGTACCGCGGAATGAATCTTCGTCCCTTTATTTTATAGGGAATGAAGATTTTTTTATTACATAAAAACAAAAGCATATTGGAAGGAGTGTAATCATGGAAAGCAAATTGAGAAATTTACAAGAAAAATCTAAATTAGAAATCACATCGGTGAATTCACTTGAAAGTTTGGAAAAAGCAAGAATAAAATATTTGGGTAAAAAAGGTGAATTAACCGGGGTATTAAGGGGGATGGGGAACCTATCACCGGATGAACGACCCAGGATTGGGAAAATTGCTAATGAGGTTAGGGATACAATTGAGATCCTGCTAGACGAGGCAAAAGAAAAAATGCGGCATAAGGTATTGGAGGAACAGTTAAAAAATGAAGAAATTGATGTTACCATGCCGGGTATGGATGTAGAATTAGGTAAAAAACATCCCTTAACACTGGCATTAGACGAATTAAAGAATATATTTATTGGCATGGGATTTAAAATTGCTGAGGGACCAGAAGTGGAATGGGTATATTATAATTTTGATGCATTAAATGCTCCCGCAAACCATCCCTCTAGAGATATGTCAGATACTTTTTATATTGATGAGAATATTGTGTTGCGCACACAAACATCTCCTGTCCAGGTAAGAACCATGGAAAAGGTTAAACCACCCATACGGATAATTTCACCGGGTAGATGTTTTAGAAATGATACGCCTGATGCCACACATTCGCCCATGTTTCATCAGTTGGAAGGACTGGTAGTTGATAAAGGGATTACTTTGGGGGATTTGAAGGGAACTTTGGAGGTTTTTGCAAGGGAATTTTTAGGTAGTGATACTGAGATTAAATTCAGGCCCCATCATTTCCCTTTTACAGAGCCAAGTGCGGAAGTGGATGCTTCATGTTTTAAATGCAGGGGTAAGGGTTGTGAATTTTGTAAGGGGAGCGGTTGGATTGAGCTATTGGGTTCAGGAATGGTTCATCCAAATGTCCTTAAAAATTGCGGGATTGACCCGGAAATTTACAGTGGCTTTGCCTTTGGAATGGGAATTGATCGCTTAACCATGTTAAAGTATGGGATTGATGATATTAGGCTATTTTTTGAAAATGATCTACGATTTTTAAAACAGTTCTAGACATGTTTTACTTTGTTTTATAAAATATTTAAATTTAAAAAGATATCCACATTTTTTGGGAAAAGGAGTGTTCAACTATGTTAGTACCATTAAAATGGTTAAAAGAATATGTTGATATAGATGATATAAATACAAGCGAATTATGTGATAAAATGACCATGTCCGGTTCAAATGTTGAAACAGTAAGGGTAAGTGGTCATGATATAGAAGGGGTTGTTGTAGGGAAAATAGAGGATATAAAAAGTCACCCCAATGCTGATAAATTGGTTATAGTTATAGTGAATATAGGCAGTGAAAGGATACAAATTGTTACTGGGGCAACAAATATATCTATCGGGGATTATATACCCGTAGCTTTAGATGGTGCTAAATTACCTAATGGTATAAAAATTAACAGGGGTGAATTGCGGGGAGAAATGTCAGATGGTATGCTTTGCTCACAGGAGGAATTAAATATTCCTAAATCTGTTATTCCTGAATCCATAAGAGATGGCATTTGGATCCTAGAAGGCTCTTATGAATTAGGTCAGGATATAAGAAATGTAATTGAATTAGGAGAAGAAACCATAGAATTTGAAATTACATCCAATAGGCCTGATTGCCTAAGCATGATAGGTATGGCCAGGGAAGTTGCTGCCACTTTAGAAAGAGTACTAAAATATCCCGAGATTGAAATTGAGGGGATAGATCAAAATGCTAGTGATTATGCAAAGGTAATTATTGATGATATAGAAGGTTGTGGCCGGTATGTTGCCAAGGTGATTAAGGATGTTACGATTAAGCCATCACCAGATTGGATGCAAAGGAGGCTTGCAAATGCAGGTGTAAGGCCAATTAATAATATTGTGGATATAACAAATTATGTTATGCTTGAATATGGACAGCCCTTACATGCATTTGATATTGATTATGTGCAAGATGCTACTATTGTTGTTAGGAGAGGTAAGAAAGGCGGAACCTTTAAAACATTGGATGGTGTGTTAAGAAATATAGATGATAATATGACCATGATTTGCGATACCGAAAAGGAATTGGCAATTGCAGGTGTAATGGGGGGAGAGGAATCCGAGATTACATCTAAAACAAAAACCATACTATTGGAATCCGCCTATTTTCGACCAGAGGGGGTTCGTTTAACATCCAAGAGGTTGGGTCTTAGAACAGAGGCCTCATCCAGATTTGAAAAGGGGTTAGATCCAAATATTGCTGCATTAGCAGCTGATAGGGCCTGCCAATTAATCGAAGAATTGGGTGCTGGAAAGGTTTTGAAAGGATCCGTTGATGCCTATCCCTCGGAAATAAAAGCTAAGAAAATATTAGTTAGGCCGCAAAGAATGAATTATTTGCTGGGAACAAATTTAACTACAGGGCAGATGGTTAGTATATTGGAAAGTCTAGAGTTTGAGATAGTGGAACAAGAGGGTTCACTGGAAGTAAGGGTGCCTACTTATCGTATTGATATAGATCAGGAAGTAGATTTTGTGGAGGAAATAGGAAGAATTTATGGCTTTGATAAAATTCCTTCAACCATGATCCGGGGGAATATCACCGTTGGCGGGAAGGACAGGGAGGAAAATATACAGGATGTAACAAAGCAAGTTCTGAATGCTATGGGTTTATTTGAGGTATTAACCTATTCCTTTATAAGTCCTAAGGGGGCTGAAAAGATTAGGCTAGATGAGGATAGTATTAAAAGAAAGTTTATAAGACTTTTAAATCCTCTAGGGGATGAGACAAGTGTAATGAGGACTAGTTTATTGCCAAATATGCTTGATGTTATGACAAGAAATTATAATAGAAAAATAGAAAGATTCAAGGGTTTTGAATTGGGTAGAATTTTTATACCCAAGGAGAGTGAGTGTAGTCAACTACCCTATGAGCAATTAAATTTAGTAATTGGTATTTACGGTAGGGAAGATTTTTATGGTTTAAAGACAGTGGTTAACACTCTGTTGGATAATTTGGGAATAGTAGAATATGAGTATGAGGCGGAAAAAAATCATCCAACCTATCACCCTGGAAGATGTGCCAACATCATTCATGAAAATCATCCTATCGGAGTCCTAGGTGAATTACATCCAATTGTAAGGGAAAACTATGGTATTGATATCAGGGCTTATTGTGCGGAAATTGATTTTCAATTGTTGCTTAAATTGGCAAACCTGGATAGCTTCTACCAACCCCTACCGAAATATCCATCAATTGTTAGAGATTTTGCTATAATTGTAAGGGACGAAATTTTAGTTAAAGATATTGAAGCTATTATTAAAGGACAAGGTGGAGATATTTTAGAAAGTTATAAATTATTTGATGTTTATCAAGGGGATCAAATAGATGACGGACATAAAAGCATTGCTTACACATTAACCTATAGACATGGAGATAGAACGCTCAAGGATGAGGAGGCAAATATTGTCCATAATAGGATTTTGGAGAAAATTACAAGTAAGCTTGGTGGTATTTTAAGAGAATAGCAAAATTAAAATAATTTAATAATTTTAAGAAGGATATTGTCTATTTATACAGAAATTTATATATAGTGGGTAAAGGAAACTTGCTTATTATTTAAACTCAAATTCTATAATTTGCAGTTGCAAACTAATTATTCAATACCCAAATATATTGTATTAGTCTAGTGAGGGGTTGATCAACTATGGAAAGGAAAAATAAAGTTATTGTAAAAATAAATGGCCAAGATTACCCTATTGTGGGTGCGGAACCCAAGGATTATCTATTAAGAGTCGGAAATTATGTGGATGAACAAATGGCCCGGGTAACAAAAAATAATAATAGGTTGAGCATTTCAATGATAGCAGTCTTAACTTCTATAAATATAGCTGATCAGTTTTTAAAGTTGCAAAGTCAGATGGATAACATAAAAAGAGACCATATAGACCCCTTAAAGGAATTGGAGCAAATGAAAGTGCATTATGAATCGGTTGTTAAAGAACTAGCCACAAAAAAAGAAAACGCAAGTTCAAGTAAAAAACAGATTGAACAGTTGATTGCACAAAAAGAAGAAATGAAAGACGAAAATACAAAGCTTAAAAAAAGCCTTCAAAACAAGGAAAAGAATTTAGCAGATGCCGAGGCTATTATTAATGATTTACAAAACAAACTTTTTGAGAATCAGATTA
>CAZUTD010000116.1:0-5659 GCA_964623185.1 uncultured Clostridiaceae bacterium | reverse complement strand
AGAGATTTAATAGTAATGACCCGATTAGAAGATTTGAGGAAAAGGTTTTATCCAATGGAAGTATGACAGAGAAAGAACTAGCGCAAATTAGGGAGGATGCCAAGACAGAATTAGCTAAGGCAGTTGATTTTGCGAAAGAAAGTCCATTCCCAGATGCAGATGAATTGTTTACTGATTTATATATATAGGAGGTGAAGGGCATGAGAAAAATAACATTTTCCCAAGCAACATATGAGGCTATGCGGGAGGAAATGCTTAGAGATGATAAAGTTTTTATACTAGGAGAGGACATTGCCAAGCAGGGTGGTATCTTTGGGCAGTTTAAAGGTTTACCAGAGGAATTTGGCTATGATAGGGTAAGAGACACGCCTATCTCTGAAACTGCTATAGTAGGAGCATGTATTGGTGCGGCTTTGGCAGGTATGCGACCAATTGCGGATATGCATTTTGCGGATTTTATGGGAGTTTGCATGGATGAGGTTTTTAATCAAATGGCAAAAATTCGCTATATGTTTGGTGGACAAACGACAGTTCCCATGGTTATTAGGGCACCAGATGGATTGATTAGGTCAGCGGCGGCCCAGCATTCACAGAGTATAGAGGCATGGTTCCTACATATACCGGGAATAAAGGTAGTAGCACCATCTAATGCTTACGATGCAAAAGGCTTGCTCAAGGCAGCAATAAGGGATGAGAATCCTATTATTTACTTTGAAAACAAGGACTTATTTAGGCAATCAGGTGAGGTTCCAGAGGATGAAGAAATCCTGGTGCCCATTGGCAAGGCAAATGTAGTCAAGGAGGGCAAAGATGTAACAATTGTTTCATACTCTATTATGATGCAAAATGCTCTTGAAGCTGCTGATTTGTTGCAGAAGGATGGAATTAATGCCGAAGTAATTGACTTAAGAACAATTTCACCAATTGATAAGGAAACTATTTTAAACTCCGTAGCAAAGACAAAGCGATTGTTAATCGCTCATGAGGCTGTTAAAATAGGTGGGGTTGGGGCAGAAATAGCAGCTATGGTAGCAGAGGAAGGCTTGGATTATTTAGATGCTCATATTGTTAGAGTTGGTGCTAAATATACCCCAGTACCTTTCAGTCCAACTTTGGAAGAGGCATATAGACCCAAAACTATTGATATTGTTAATGGCATCAAGGGAATGTTTTAAACATTCCTTATGATAAATAGCATTATTAATTTAAGAGGAGGAGAATGTATGAAAAAGGGGTTAGTGTTTTTATTAGTTTTAATGCTGGTTTTCTCAATGTTAACAGGGTGTTCTAAGCCAGCTACACAACCAGAGAATGTAGAGACAGAAGCGGGGGAAGTAGAAACAGAGTTTCCAACAATGACATTAAAGATGAGTGTAACAACTGCGGAATCATCACCGTGGACTAAGGGAGCAGAATATTTTGCAGACCTAGTGAATGAAAGAACTGGTGGCAAGGTTACAATTAATGTTTTCCCTAACGAGCAATTATCAAATGGAAACCAACCAGGCGGTATAGAGCAACTACAAAATGGTGTTACTGACTTATCTTTTCACTCAAACATCATTTACTCAGTGCTAGACCCAAAATACTCAGTAATTTCCATGCCTTGGATATTACCAACCAATGAAATGGCTGATGCTGCATTAGCAGGAGCACCTGGAGAAGCTATTAAGCAAATAACCAGAGAAAAAGGAATTGAGCCCTTAGCATTTGGTGAAAACGGATTTAGACAAGTTACTAATAGTAAAAAAGCTATAACAAGTCCGGCAGATATGGCAGGTATGAAAATTAGAATTCCTTCCATGGAAATGTACATCGACCTTTACAAGGCATTAGGAACTGACCCAACTGTTATGAACTTTGCTGAAGTATTTACAGCTTTACAACAAGGTGCAATTGATGGCCAGGAAAACCCATTGGCAGTTATTGTATCCAGTAATCTATATGAAGTTCAAGACCATATTTCCCTATGGAACTATTCCTATGACGCTTTAATACTAGGAATGAACAAGGCGAAATTTGACTCCATGAGCCCAGAACTACAACAAATATTCTTAGAATCAGCAGAAGAAGCTTGTGCTTATGAAATTCAATTAAACAGAGAAGAAGAAGCTGCTAACCTTGAAATGTTAAAAGAAAAAGGTATGACAGTTACAGAACTAACTGAAGAGCAAATAGCCGAGTTTAGAGAAATGGTTCAATCTGTTTATGATAAGCATGAAGATATAATCGGTAAAGATTTAATGGATATGTTTAGATAAGAAACTTCAAACAAGGTGTGGCCTGCTTTGCAGGCCACAATAAAAAGGCGGTGAAATTATGATTAAATTTTATGATCAGGTTGAAAGGGCTTCCAAGAGTCTACTAGTTATTAGCCTAGCTATAATGTCCATAATAAATTTTGTTAATGTTTTATCTAGAAATATTTTAAAGGCATCTTTCTCTTTCACTGAAGAATTAACCATAGGCCTTTTTGTGTTTAACACCTTTATTGCCGCTGCCTTGGCGGCCAGAAAAGGGGGACACTTAGGACTATCCATTGTATATGATAAATTATCTGAAGACAACCAAAGGAAATTAAGTTTTTTAATAGGTATAATTTCGGCAGGACTCTTTGCACTCTTAACCTATGAGGGATACCAAATGGTAAAATCTCAGGTGCGTTATGGACAAATGTCGCCAGCCTTAGGCATACCACAATGGATTTTTGGGTCAGCCATTCCGATAGGTGCTTTCCTTTGTATGGCAGGGTTTCTGGTTGGTGGGATAGAGGCAATAAAACAGAAGGGGGCAGAATAAATGGGCCTTACAACTATTATTCTATTCGGATCATTTTTTGTTCTATTATTGTTGAATATTCCTATTGCAGTGGCCTTAGGACTGTCTTCAATAGTAACTTTACTTATGTTTGATGTGCCAATGTCGATATATTCCTTTACTATGTACTCGGCAACGGCGAAATTTACACTACTGGCAATCCCATTCTTTATCCTTGCAGGGATGATTATGGAACGAGCTGGCATTTCCAAGAGGCTTATTAGTTTTGCAAATAAAGCGGTAGGCCATCTTAGGGGTGGTTTAGCCATCGTAGCCGTTATTACATCATGTTTTTTTGCGGCGATTTCTGGTTCGGGGCCGGCAACTGTTGCAGCTCTGGGTTCAATATTAATTCCCGCAATGAATGATACTGGATATGATAAGGGCATGGCCTCGGCATTAGTTGCATCGGCAGGTGCTATAGGAATTATTATTCCTCCCAGTATTGCATTTGTTGTCTATGGGGTTATTGCTGAGGTATCAATTGGGAAGCTCTTTATAGCGGGTATTGTACCAGGTTTATTATTCGGCTTGGCCCTTATTATCAGCAGTTTGTTTATGATAAAGGACCGGGAATTTGAAAAAGTTGAAGTGGCTACTGGAAGAGAACTTTGGGATTCCTTTAAGGATGCCCTATGGGGAATTATGACTCCTGTAATTATTTTGGGCGGAATTTATGGCGGAATTTTCACTCCTACAGAAGCAGCAGGAGTAGCAGTGTTTTATGGTTTGTTTGTAGGATTGTTTATTTACAAGGAACTTAAAATAAGTGATCTTGGAAAACTTTTAGTAGACGCATCTATAAGTTCGGCAACCGTTATGTTGATTGTATCATCTGCTTCGGTATTTGCCTGGATTGTAACTACCCAGGGAATTGCAACTAATATAGCACAAACAATGATGGCCTTGACATCGAACAAATTTGTTATTTTATTAATAATTAATATAATTTTATTAATAGCAGGATGCTTTATAGATGCTATTAGTGCTTTTTATATCCTACTACCTATTTTTATACCCATACTCAATACAATAGGGGTTGATTTGCTTCATTTTGGTATAATCATGACAGTGAACTTAGCTATTGGACAATTTACTCCACCAGTTGGTGTGAACTTGTATGTGGCATGTGGTATTGGCAATATTAGTTTAAGTCGCATATCTAAAGCTGTAGTACCATTTATTATAGCATCTATTATTGCCCTTATATTCATAACATACATACCAGCTATATCAATGATATTACCAACCTTAATGGGTATGTAAAATATTTTATTATATTGTAGGGAATGGATAAGGAGATGGCTGAAATGCATATACATTCTTTGGGATCTCAGGGTAGAATTATAATGGCAAGGGTATTGCCAGACAGTGATCTTGTGCAAGCAATAAAAGAAATTGCAGAAGAAAACAATATTAATTCCGGCTATATAACAACCTGTATAGGCAGCCTCAAAAAAGCTTCTTTTGTTTATCCAGTTAGCAAAAGCAATACCTATTTTAATATGGTTTATAGTGATAATGTAGCACTAGAAGGCCCAATAGAACTATTGGGGTGTCAGGGTGTATTTGGAAAGGATGAAAAAGGTAACTTCCAAATACATTTACACGGTGTCTTAAGTGATGAAAAGATGACGGTTTATGGAGGACATATTTTAGATGAAGGCAATATTGTCTTGGTCACAATTGACTTGGTATTACAAGAAGTGGTAGGAATTAACTTGAAAAGAAATTATGATGCCAAAAGTGGATTTAGTTTTTTCATACCGTCAAGTGAGAGGGAGGAATAATATGGCTACTTTAATTGAAATGCCCAAACTAGGTTTAACTATGGTTGAAGGAACAATAACAACTTGGTTTAAAAAAGAAGGCGATGTGGTAGACAAGGGTGAAAGGTTATTTGAGGTTTCTACCGATAAGATGACCAACGAAGTAGAAAGTGTAGCTAGCGGGGTCTTAAGAAAGATCATCGTCAATGAGGGTGAAACCACGGGGATATTGACCAATGTGGCTATTATAGCAGAAAAAGATGAGGATATAAGTGCTTATGTGGATCAGGATGTAGAGGAAACAGTTGTGGCAATAGATAGGACTGAGGAGAAAAGCACGGTAAAAATGGATACATCTGTTAAGGGTACAGGTGTTGTCAAAGCCTCCCCCCTAGCCAAAAAAATTGCTGGAGAAAAGGGCCTAGACTTATCCGTGGTAACAGGAACTGGACCTAATGGTAGAATTATAGAAAAGGATATTTTAGCTTTTATTGCAAATAATAGTTTAGAAGTAAAAGCATCCCCTATGGCGGCCATAGTCGCTGACGAATTAAATGTTGATTTGAAAGATATCAGAAAAGACTCAAGAATTATGAAGGCTGATGTGTACCAATATGCAAGGGGTCAAAAATCCCTAAGCTCCTTTGAGGCTACAGAAGAAAGAATACCAATGACCCAAATGAGAAAAATAATTGCAAAGAGGATGCATCAGAGCTGGTCAGAGGCACCCGCTGTTACCTATGATTTAAGGGCGGATGTAAGTAATTTAATGGCTCTCAAGGATCAATTAGCTACAGAAGAAAAGATTACTTATACAGATTTAATAGTAAAAGTTGTTGCAAAAGCCTTGCTGGAATTTCCCTATCTAAACTCTAGTATAGATGGCGATAATATAATATTAAAAAATTATGCTAACATAGGTGTTGCCGTTGCAGTAGAAGATGGTTTGGTAGTGCCCGTGGTTAAGTTTGCCAATGCAAAGGGTTTATCACAAATATCAAATGAAATTAAAGAATTAGCTGAAAAGGCAAGAAACAATGCCTTAACTGAAGAGGAATATACAGGCGGTACTT
>CAZUTD010000115.1:0-5680 GCA_964623185.1 uncultured Clostridiaceae bacterium | reverse complement strand
GGAATTATTATATGGCATCGAACAAAATAGGGTGGAGACTGAAAAGGAACGGGAACGGGCATTTGAATTGAGAAAGGATGCTGAAACAACTTTTAACGATTACTTGGCAAGCAAACAAAAAATCGAAAACCAACGGGAAAAAATTATAAAAGATGCTAAGAGGGAAGCCTTAAAAATTGTAAAGGATGCAAAAGAGGAATCAGACAAAATCATTGAAGATTTAAGAAAACTAAAAATAGAATCCGAACAGAAAGAAATTAACCGAAAAATTGAGGAAACAAAAAATAATATGAATAAAACAATTGGCAACCTTTCAGAAGGGTTGACCCAGCAAATTTTCTTTGAAACAAACAAAAAGCCACCAGAGAATCTTAAGGCGGGTGAAAGTGTTAGAATATTATCTCTAAATCAAATAGCACATGTCATTGAGGCACCAAACGACAAAGATGAAGTTTTTGTACAGGCGGGAATTATGAAAATGACTATACCCCTCGCCAATTTGGAGAGAATTAAGGCAAAGTCTCAGGGAAACCAGGCTACTATTGGTAAAATTGTTAAGTCAAAGGCAATTAACATTAAAACACAGCTAGATATTAGGGGTAAAAATCTTGAAGAATCTTTTATTGAGGTAGATAAATATTTGGATGATGTGTATTTGGCTGGTTTAACAGAAATAACTATTATTCACGGGATAGGTACAGGGGTGTTAAAGGCTGGAATCAAACAAATGTTAAAAAAGCATAGACATGTAAAAGCTTTCAGAGATGGTCAATACGGTGAAGGTGGGGCCGGCGTCACGATTGTAGAAATTAAGTAAACAATTTAATATTTATTAAATATTTTTGATTTAGCATAGGAAATATTATGCTTTCATAAGTTCAAAACCCTAAATGTAGGGGATAAATTAGTTGATTAATGGAAAAATATATGTTATATTAATTATCAAAGTTAATAATGAAAAAATATCGATGATCGGGATAGTAAGTATGAAAATTGTTTTAGCGAACTAGGGTTGGTGTAAGCCTAGTACATATTTATACTGAAACGCACCCTTGAGATCTTATCTGAAAAACATTAAGTAGGATATGGCGGTATTCACCGTTATTTGAAATTAAAGTGGACATTATATGTCAATCAGAGTGGTAACACGGGATATTCCTCTCGTCTCTAAATTTATAGAGATGGGAGTTTTTTGTTTATAAAGAAGGAATAGGAGGAATAAAAATTGATTGATTTTAAGGTAGAGGTAGGGAAAATTTTAAAAAACCATGTATTAGATTTGCAGGAATCCGAAATTTTATCTATGATAGAAATTCCACCCAATACTGATATGGGTGACTTTGCATTTCCATGTTTCAAACTAGCTAAAACATTTAGAAAAGCACCCCAATTGATTGCTAATGATATTGCTAGCGCGATAAAGCTTGATACGCATTTTGAGAAGGCAGAATCTGTAGGTGGCTATGTAAATTTCTTTATTAAAAAATCAACTTTTGTTAGAGAAACTATAGAAAGTGTATTTGATAAAAAACAAAATTATGGGTCTAGTGATATGGGTAAAGGTAAAAATGTTATTGTTGAATTTTCCTCACCCAATATCGCTAAACCTTTTCACATCGGTCATATACGGAGTACAGTTATTGGTAATTCAATCAATAGGATTTATAAGTTTTTGGGCTTTAATACTATTGCCATTAACCACTTGGGTGATTATGGGACTCAATTTGGCAAATTAATTGTTGCATTTAAAAAATGGGGCGATGAAGAGGAAATAAAAAAGAATCCCATACAAAATTTATTAAAATTATATATTAAATTCCATGAGGAAGCAGAAAAAGATCCTAGCATGGAAGAAGAGGGCAGGATGTGGTTTAAAAAACTGGAAGAGGCGGATGCAGAGGCCCTGGAATTATGGCAATGGATTAGAGATGTTAGTTTGGAAGAGTTTAACAGGGTGTATAATATGTTAGACATTTCCTTTGATTCCTTAGCCGGGGAAAGCTTTTATTCTGATAAAATGCCAAGGATTATCAAAATGCTGGAAGATAAAAAACTTTTGAAGGAATCACAAGGTGCAGATATTGTTGATTTGGAACCCCATGGTTTTGCTCCTGCCCTGATTAGAAAAAATGATGGTTCTACCCTTTATATAACCAGGGACATCGCAGCAGCAATTTACAGAAAGGAAACCTATGATTTTTATAAAAATATTTATGTGGTAGCTTCGCAGCAGAATTTACATTTTCAACAACTGATTAAAATCATAGAATTAATGGAATACGATTGGGCAAAGGATTGTATACATGTACCTTTTGGCCTAGTTAGACTTGAAGAAGGTACTATTGCAACAAGAAAAGGTAGAGTTGTATTTTTAGAGGATGTGCTTAATAAGGCGGTTGAGAAGACAAAGGAAATTATTGAAAGTAAAAATCCTAATCTTGAAAACTTGGAACAGATTGCCAAAGATGTCGGGGTAGGTGCTGTAGTTTTTCAAGAATTATCTAATAATAGAATTAAAGATTATACTTTCTGTTGGGATAAAGTTTTAAACTTTGAGGGGGAAACAGGCCCATATGTTCAATACACTTATGCAAGGGCCAATAGCGTGCTTAACAAAGCTAATATGGTGGTAGATGCTAATATAAACCCTGAATTACTAACAGATGATATAACGATGGAAGTGATACGCCAAATACAGCAATTTCCTGGGGTGATTGTAAATGCCCAGGATAAAAACGAACCTTCTATTATAACCAGGCACATTATCGATATAGCCCAGGCTTTTAATCGTTTTTATCATGAAAGACCCATATTAGTAGAGGATGAAGACCTAAAAAAAGCACGTTTAGCCATCGTCCATATTACAAAAGAGGTTATAGGAACAGGATTATATCTTATAGGTGTTAAGGCTCCCCAAAAAATGTAGCTATTCACAAGCAGGGTTTAGCTTAATATTTTGTGGTGTAATAAGCAGAATTTGATTGAGATGCCCTAGTCTTATGTATGCTGGGCTACCTGGTTTTATTAAGTAGAATATAATCTGCTACAACACTGGATACTGGGCAGGAATATCTATTGCAAGGAGGGGTTTAACTATTGAAGAAAAAATAAAAGATTCATTATTATGGATGGCGTATGGTGATGCATTAGGTTTTTTATATGAAAATACAGGCGAAAAGCCCACAAGTTTAAGGAAATTCAACTATAAATATAATGACTACTTATCAATCGACAAGCAGGAGGGGCAATATAGTTATATAACGGAATTAATGTTGATTATGATTAAGTGCATGATTGATGACTCAAAGGATCTCAGGCTAGTAGTAGATTACAAAAGATTTTATGACGAATTAATGCTTTGGAAGTATTATAGGCATGGAAGTCCGGAGGGTATATTAACTAGGATCCAGGCAAACAATTATTATAAAAGCTCCTTTTATTGGGAGGATAAGAATTGTTCCGGCATAAATAGGGTTATACCAATTCTTTTAGCTAATAATAATTACTATCTTGCAGAAATGGAAGTTTATAAGAATGTTATTTATTTTAATAGGCAGGCGGAAATAGTCTTTACAGGCCTTTTAATATTAAGAACCGGTTACTTAATCCTTCAAAACCCAATGATAAACAAGGATGAATTGTTACAGGAATTAAAAAATTATTTAATTAATTTGCAATTAAAAGAGTTAAATAGGAATATGAGAAAAAATTTTAATAACAAATATAATATACAATTTGAAAAAGAGAAAATACAGTATTTAATTGAATTAGATCGATATAAAAGGTCTAGGAATTTAAGCGATGTTAGTAACAATAAGATAATTTTATATGCAATAGAAAATTATTTTATCCTACATGAGGGAGGTAAGCTCAATCTAAATAATTTGCCTTATAAATATAAAAAGGAAATAATCTCAATTGCTTATAGTTATTGGGGAATGTGTGGCAAGGGCTATGATATGGCCAGAAATTCCTTGAAGGATGAAAGCTTTATTTGTGAAATGGGTAAATTTTTATATAGGTTAAGAAAAAACAAGATAAACAGGAAGGTATATCCTGTGCAAGAAACAGAAATAGATATTTTTAAACTCGAACCAAATCAGATGATTAAGCACCCGATTTTAAATGCAATGAGAGTTATAGATAAAGAGGAGACTGACCATTATATTAAAGTGTTAGTGCAAACAAAATCTTGTATATATACATTTATAAAACAAAGAAACAAAACAGGATGATGCTTTTAAGAAGCACCAGAAAAACACAATAACTACTATCTACTTATCTTTAGCTATAAATGCGGTTAGCTTTTTAAAATATTCCAAGATATCTTGTAATATTGTGGGATAGTGGATGTGGGCTTTTTTGGTGCCTTTAAATTTAATGTTTTTGTTTTAAATTGTATACATATTTTCAAATTATCCTCTGTAGGGGTGGCGGTAATCTTAGTTAAGTTATAATTTAACAGTTTTCCTCTAAAAAACCTATAAATTCCGTCTCTGATGTATTATAGAGTTGGCTTAACTGTTTAACAATTGAATTTCTTAATTCAATAAAGGAGGAAATTTCAGTTTTTTCCCCTGTGTATTCAAGTGCCTTAATTATCATTAACATATCTCTTTTAGAAATTTCCTCAACTGATATTTTTGAAAATTCGTCCATAACGGCTACCTCCTTATTTAACGCAATCCAAATGCTATACTTCTACAATAAAGACAAAAAACCTGCACATTTCTACAAAATTATCTTAATCAAGTAAATATATTGGTTTCTAATTGTAAAATAAATAAGACACTAACTATCTCAAGTGTCTTAAATAGGGGTATAAGATAAATCTTAGGCTGCATTGTAAACAAATTCGTGAATTGTAGCATGAAAAATAATATATGAAGTTATTATATTAGTTGCTTCAATAGAACTTTCAAAATCATTCATCAAACTTGAATTTTTCACATTATAAATTTTATGCAAGGTATTTATAATAGACTTTATGGTGTTAATATTTTGATTTTCCATATTAAAATCAGTGTTTTTTATTACAGGTATAACATTTGAAGATTTATACAATTTATGCAAATTATTTTCATATTGAAGATGACTTATAAAATGATCCTTGTATTTTTTACGATCGTTGTGAGGAACACAGAAATAATCGGCAATGTAATGAGTTATAATGCCAATTTGTTTAGAAAATATTTTAATAAATTCTTTATTGTAGATTAAGTTAGATTGTGCAAGTTGGTGTATCTGATTACATATGACATTAAATGAATCTGGTTTAAAATGTGGTAGTCCCGATGAATGGAAAGGGATATCAGGTTTAATGCTCCCATATATTAAACTTGTTTTATCTAATTCAATATTAAATTTTTCTTTGACATTCCTATGAATATGTGTTGCTATAATAATATGACTTTGGGGTAACAATGCTGAACCACCTTTCTAAAAATATGATATTATCGACATATAATTGTATTATAATGAAGAAGTGGTAACAATACAACATATTTATTAAATTTTACGACTAAAAAAGCTTTGCCAATGTAACCCAACACAAAATTGTTACTTAAAATCTTCAACTTAGCTATTATATATAATTATTTTGCATTATTATAGAAAAATGAAAAGGTAACTTAGGATTAAAGAAAGAAGGTTTAAATATATGAAATTATTATTAACAGCT
>CAZUTD010000114.1:0-5701 GCA_964623185.1 uncultured Clostridiaceae bacterium | reverse complement strand
CTGGTATTAAAACAGGGTCAACTTCGGAAGCAAAATACTGCTTATCAGCCTCTGCAACGAGAGACAATAATACTTTTATTGCTGTTATACTCGCGGCACCCACCTCCCCTATAAGATTTAACGAGGCAACCAAGCTTTTAGATTATGGATTTGCAAACTTTAATACAGTAAAAATAATGAAAAGTAATGAGGATATGGGATTTGTTTCAGTTAACAAAGGGAACAGGACAGAGATCAAGGTAGTATCAGTTGATAAACTAGATGTTCTAGTAAAAAAAGGTGATGAATCCAAGATAGAAAAGGAAATTATTTTACCACAATCCGTGAAAGCACCAATAAAAAAAGGTGAGAAAATTGGCGAAATAGTAGTAACACTTGATGGTAAGAAAATTGAAAAAAAAGATATTATCGCTGCGGAAAATATTGAAAAAGCCTCAGTATTAGATATCCTAACTAGAATGTTTGTAAAAATGATGGGGTATTAACAATAAGAATTTAATATAGCTTTTTAAAACAGCCAATGTGGTACAGTGATGTACTACTTTTCTTTTTGTTAAAATGTATGTATGTTATAATATATACGTATTACATTGACCTGATAATAAAAAAATCAAGAAGAAACTTATGTTTAATACAGGTATTCATATTAATAAATTCGTTTATGATATTTTGTATTTTACTTTTTTTTATAAATTTTATTTTAACAGTATTAAATGTTTTGATGAAGTTATCTCTTGTAATAACCTAGGGGGTTTACAATGATTTACACTGTAAAACTGGAAACTTTTGAAGGACCTTTTGATTTATTATTTCATTTAATTGATAAAAATGAAATTGATATATATGACATTCCAATTCACGATGTCACTGAACAATATCTAAATTATATTTACGAATTAGAAAGGTTGGATTTAGATATAACTAGTGAATTTTTGGTGTTAGCTGCAACATTAATTGAAATTAAATCAAAGATGTTGTTACCGGAAGATATTTCAATTGAGCTAACACTACAAGATGATGAAGTAGACCCTAGGGATGAATTGGTAAAAAAACTGCTAGAATATAAAAAATATAAAATAATTACTGAAGATTTCAAAAAGAGAGAGGTTCTATACAATAAGTTATATTTCAAAGTAAAAGAGGAAATTATTTTTGAAAACAAACAAGAAAATGATGAGTTTAGCAATTTAGAAATTGATGATTTAATAAATGCATTTGAAAAATTATTATTAGAACATGATAAGAAAAGCAAGAAAACCTTTTTTGATATTTCAGAAATTCCAAAAGATCCCATCACTATAGAAGACAAAATAGATTTTCTATTAAATGTGCTAATAACCCAAAAAAAGGTTAGTTTTATTGATATGTTTACAACAGATAACGATAGGTTAGACATTATAACAACCTTTTTGGCTCTTTTAGAATTAACAAGACTCAATAAGATCAAGATTCTACAAGAAAAATGTTTTGGCGGAATCACAATAGAACTATGTGACTAATTTATAATTTTACGAGGTGTTATTAAAATGGATGATAAGGAAATAAAATCAATAATTGAAGCTATACTATTTATATGGTCTGAACCTATTTGCATTAAAGAATTAAGCAGAGTTTTAGATATTAGTGTTAAAGAAACACATTCAATCATCGAGAAAATGATCCAGGAATTTGACAATATGTCCAGGGGTATACAGATTATTAAAGTAAATGAATATTATCAGTTTTCCACACGTCCCGAACACCACTCATATATCCAGAAGTTGGTAGAGCCACAAAAAAACAAGGGATTAACCCAGGCGGCCTTGGAAACCTTAGCTATTATTGCGTACAACCAACCTATAACTAAAATTCAAATAGAGGAAATTCGTGGTGTTAAATGTGATAAGGCAATTAGCACTCTCCAGGACAGGGAACTTATACAGGTAAAGGGTAGGCTAGAACAAATAGGTAGGCCTATGATATATGGCACTACACCAACTTTTCTAAAAACATTTGGATTGGAGTCTATTGATGAATTACCAGATATTGAAGAGTTTAATATCCATATATAGCATGAAATCTTATTTATATCTCCACCCAAAAGATTAATCTTACTGGGTGGAGTTTTAAATTGAAAGGATGGATTCCAATATCTAACTTATAAAGCATCCTAAGTCTATTATAAGAATATATGGATACAATAAAATAATAGTTAAATGCGAGGTGATATAACTTGTTGCTTAAATTATTATTGGTGGCAATTGGGGGTTCGATAGGAATTTGTACCCTAATATTGTTATTAGATATAAATATAGAAATAAGGGCAATCAGAAAAGATATTAATGATGAAATTAATATAGTTTTTTTCCTCTTTAATCATCTTATTGTATTTAAAATAACAATCCCCTTTATAAATATTTCAAGCAATTATAATATCATTTTTGAAACCATAATATATAAAAAGCTTTATATGAGTAAACATAATGTATTGCAAAATAATAAAATTAAAAATAAAATTAATTTTGACGAAGCAAAAATAATAATTAAAAAACTTTATAGGTTATCCCTGAAATATAAGCATGTTTTCATTTATATTTCAAATAAAATTATCCTACATGAATTGGAATGGGAAACGAAGTTAGGATTTGAAGATGCTAATACTACTGCAATTTGTGCCGGAATCTTGTGGATATTAAAATCAAAAATATTATCAGAAATAAAAAAAAGGTATGAATTAAATAATTTGTATTTTAACATTATTCCATTTTATACTTCCAAAAAGTTTACTATGACTTTTAATTGTATAGCTACTATCAAAATAGGATATATTATATATGCAGGTGTGCGAGTATTACTGATAAATATTAAGAATGGTGGTGTTGAATATGAATGAACATCCAATTGAAGCATTAATGAAAACAACGATGGAAAGTATAAAGGAAATGGTTGATGTTAACACTATTGTTGGAGATGCAGTTGAAACCCCAGATGGTACTGTAATTATACCCATATCAAGAGTGTCCTTTGGTTTTGCGGCAGGTGGTGGTGATGATTTAAATATGAACAAAACAGATGAAAAAAAAGAGGATAAGGACGATTCCACTAATCAAAGTTTTCCTTTCGCAGGTGGATCAGGAGCAGGCGTGTCTGTACAACCCGTTGCATTTATGGTTGTGGGTAATGGAAATATTAGGCTAATGTCAGTTGATCAGAGAGCTAACATTATTGATAGTTTGATTAATACAACACCAAAGATGATAAATGGTATACAAAATTTATTTAATAAAAAAGATAATGAAAAGGAATTAGATCAAGATAATATTATTATGTATGAATGACAATTATAAAAACATCTATTTCCTACTAGATTTGAAATCTAGGAATAATGAATGATATAATAAATATATGGGTGACAAAAGGGGGAAAGAGTATATGTATTTAAGAGATGCCATCGACAGAATTTGGGACAATAGGAAGTATACTACAAATGATCCTAAGACCGCTATCAGCCATCTAAATGAGGAGGTAGCTGAATCGTTAAAAGCATTGATGAAAGGAGATTTAGACAAAGCAAAAAGGGAATTGCAAGACGCTATGTCTTGTTTGTTTATAGCGATGAAGGTTTTAGATGTAGATGCCGTAGATGCCGTGAACAGTCAGGTTGAACAAATGCAAAAAAGAACCTCGAAAATTATGATATTTAAAAATGATAAAGTTGAAATATATGTAGACGGAACGCTAAAAGGTGGATGGTCCATCTGGAGTAAGGAGGATATAAAAGAAGCAGAAAAAATTGCAAAAGAATTTGGATGCGAGATAAAATACCAAATTGATGATAAGTAAAATGGTAAGTAGTATAATATTATACTACTTACCATTTTACTTATCATGATTAATACGACATTATACAATAGTAGAATGTTTTTTGAATGTTTGGACCATAATATTTTATATGTAGAATTTTTTAAAAATAAGGAATGAGGTGTAAGTATGTTTAAAAGATATTTTAAACTTTGCCCAATTATAATATGTGTGATTGCTATTATGTCACATAATGTATTTGGACAAAACATTTATACAAATGGTAAATCTGAAATTGTAATCGATGTTGAAAGCGGAAGAGTACTACATCAAAAAAATATACATCAACAATTGCCTATGGCAAGCACAACAAAAATAATGACTGCTTTATTAGCAATAGAGAATACTTCCCTACAAAACAAAATCAGAATACACCCGGATGCGGAAGGAATAGAGGGTTCTTCCATTTTCCTCAAAGCAAATGAAACCATAAAGATGATTGATTTAGTATATGGGTTAATGTTGCGTTCTGGAAATGATGCTGCAACAGCAATAGCGTATGAAGTAGCCGGTTCCGTTGAAGAATTTGCTGAGCTTATGAATAAACGTGCTAAACAACTAGGAGCTAATAATACTAACTTTGTAAATCCACATGGTTTAAATCATGATAATCATTACACTACCGCCTATGATTTGTCGTTGATTACCAGGGAGGCCTTAAAAAATAAAATATTCAAGGAAGTGGTAAAAACGAAATTTTGGCTAGCCCAACGAGATGGTTATCAGCACTTTGCAAATAAAAATAAGATACTAAATATATGCGAGGGTGGTGATGGAGTTAAAACTGGTTATACTAAGGTATCGGGTAGATGCTTAGTTGCATCGGCTACTAGAAAAAACATGCAATTCATTGCAATAACTCTAGATGATCCTAATTGGTTCGATAATGCAGATAAATTATTAAATCACTGTTTTGAAAAATATCAGCCATATATGGTTTTTCAAGAAGGGGAGATTGTAAAAAATATTAGGGTTAAGAACGGAGATAAAGAAACGCTACCATTAATACCGTGTATCAATCTAATTATACCAATACAGGATAGTGAAATAGGAGAGATAGTCTCTATTATACATGCTCCAAAAGTTATTTTGGCACCAATAATGCAAAATCAGCAAGTTGGAAAAATTAAAACTTATTTAAATGGGCAACTTATTAGTAGTGTAGATTTGTTAGCGGGTGAAAGCATAAAGGTATTAAAAATTAAGGATAAAATATTAAACTTTTTTAGAATTATATAATTATACAGTGTATATTTATAAATCATATGCATTGCAATGTATATAAATGAATAATATATCGAATTATGAAATTATAAATTATAATATTTTTTATAATATGTCGAATGATAGAATCATTAATTAATTATCTATGACATTTTTTTTAAAAAGTTTGTCCAATTAGTAAGTAATTCTTATAACTTTTTTTTATCATTTATTACAAAAAAATCCCTAATGTCGATTAAAGACCTTACATAAACTATAGATGTTTGTTTTGGTGGGGCGAGTTTGTAATTTCCAAATCCTTAAATGTATTAATAGGTACATAATGCATATGGTATTGATATAAATAAGGTAATACTATTCTTTAAATGTATATTTAGGGAATAGTTGATTTTCAGGATAATTCCTGGTATAATCAAAATATATACATTAGGTCTGCACCTTCCCCCTTTGTTCGTTATATTCTAAACCCCATAAAATGTTAGGAGTGATTATATGGGAAAATCTAAACTAATAATACATAATAAGTCTGACAAACCAAATAATATTGTTTTAAGGGAAAATGAAATTATTGAAAACTGTTTGCAAATTGAAAATTTGCTTCCAAAATTTATGGTAGACTTTTTCCTATATTTAAAAA
>CAZUTD010000113.1:0-5746 GCA_964623185.1 uncultured Clostridiaceae bacterium | reverse complement strand
CAACACCCTTTGCAGCACAAATGGCTGCTGAGACCGCAGCTAAGGCTGCTATGGAGCACGGTTTAAAAACGGTTGAAGTATTTGTTAAGGGGCCGGGTGCAGGTAGGGAAGCTGCAATTCGTTCATTACAGGCAACAGGGTTGGAGGTTACCATGATAAAAGATGTAACCCCAGTACCTCATAATGGGTGTAGACCACCAAAACGCAGAAGAGTATAATACAGATTGTTAAGGATTAGGAGGTGTAAAGATGGCAAGATATACAGATGCCGTATGCAGATTGTGTCGTCGTGAAGGTATGAAATTATATTTAAAAGGTGAAAAATGCTATACAGATAAATGTCCGGTTTCCAAAAGAAACCAGGCACCAGGTCAACATGGGACTAGCAGAAAGAAACTTTCTAACTACGGTATGCAATTAAGGGAAAAACAAAAAGCAAAAAGATTTTATGGGGTTTTAGAGTCGCAATTTAGAAAGTATTTCGAAATTGCAGAAAAACAAACCGGGATTACCGGAGAAAACCTTTTAAGATTATTGGAAACAAGATTGGATAATGTTGTCTATAGATTAGGTTTTGCTGCGTCAAGGGCGGAAGCAAGACAATTAGTGACACATGGTCATTTTACTCTTAATGGACAAAAGGTAGATATTCCTTCCTACCATGTAAAAGTGGGAGATCTTATTGTGGTAAAAGAACGCTCTAAAAATTCTCCTAAGTTTAAGGAATTAAAGGAAACCTTTAAGGGAAGTGTACCACAATGGGTAAGTGTGGATGTAGAAAAATTAGAGGGGAAGATTGTTTCGTTGCCTTCAAGAGATGATATCGATCTACCAATCGCAGAAAATCTAATAGTTGAGTTATATTCTAAATAATTAAGGATTAGAATCAGTTACCCTCAATATAGTAGAGAAGATATTTAAAGGAGGGTTTAATGGTAATGATAGAAATGGAAAAACCCAAAGTAGAGATTGCTGAACTAAACGATGACTGTTCTTATGGTAAATTCGTAGTAGAGCCTCTTGAGCGCGGTTATGGTACAACATTAGGAAACTCCCTAAGAAGAATTATGTTGTCATCCTTGCCAGGGGCGGCCGTAACTTCGGTTAAAATTGATGGTGTATTACATGAATTTTCAACAATCCCCGGGGTAAAGGAAGATGTCACAGAAATAATTTTGAATTTAAAAAGCTTATCCATAAGAATACATGGTGATGATTCTAAAACCATTAGAATCGAGGCTGATGGAGAGGGAATTATAACTGCTGGCGATATTATTGCCGATGCAGATGTAGAAATACTCAATCCAGATCTTCATATCGCCACATTAAACAAAGATGCTAAACTTGTAATGGAAATATATGTGTCCAAGGGCAGGGGTTATGTATCAGCAGAAAACAATAAGACCCCAGGTATGCCAATAGGTGTTATTCCCGTAGATTCTATTTTCACTCCGGTAAAGAAGGTTTCTTATTCGGTGAGTAATACTAGGGTTGGGCAAATGACCGATTACGATAAATTAGCAATAGAAATATTTACGGATGGTAGTATTAAACCGGATGAGGCTGTTTCTTTGGCAGCAAAAATTATGAATGAACATCTTAACCTATTTATAACCTTGACAGAACATGTTAGTGATGTTGAGATTATGGTACACAAGGAAGAAGACAAGAAAGAAAAAACATTAGAAATGACAATTGAAGAGTTGGATCTTTCGGTTCGTTCATATAACTGCTTAAAGAGGGCGGGTATTAATACAGTGCAGGAACTTATCCTAAAAACAGAAGAAGACATGATGAAGGTTAGAAATTTAGGAAAGAAATCTCTTGAAGAAGTAAATAAAAAATTGGCTGAATTAAACTTAAGTTTAAGACCCAATGATGAGTAAATCGTAGTAGGGAGGGATAGTAATGCCTGGATATAGAAAATTAGGTCGTGACAGTGGTCACAGGGATATGATGCTAAGGAATCAAGTAACGAGCTTGATTAAAAGCGGGCGTATCCAGACTACAGAGGCTAAAGCTAAAGAAACTAAACGGTTGGCAGAAAAAATGATTACCTTGGCAAAAAAAGGTGATTTACATGCTAAGCGTCAAGCATTAGGCTTTATGACAGATGAAACTGTTGTAACTAATATGTTTACAGACTTGGCCGAAAAATATCGCGACAGAGATGGTGGATATACAAGAATTGTTAAGATGGGACCCAGAAGAGGCGATGCTGCTGAAATGGTGATTCTAGAATTAGTGTAATATACAAGCAGGGATTAAGTCAATGAACTTGGTCCCTGTTTTTTAGATATCAACCATAGTTTTCCCCTGAAAAATGGGTTATAATATATCATGAATATTAATAAACTAATTGTAATAATTATATATCCTAAACGAAGGAGATTTATATGGAATCTATAATAGAAATACAAGATCTTAGATTTGAATATAAAGGCAAGGAAGAGGAAGAGGAAACTGCTTTAGAAAAGATTAACCTCAATGTCAGAGAAGGAGAATTTGTGGTTATAATAGGCCATAATGGATCGGGCAAGTCAACCTTGGCAAAGCAAATCAATGCTTTGCTTTTACCTACCCAAGGCCATGTGGTGGTAAAGGGAATGAATACTAGGGAAGAGGAAAACATTTGGATGATTAGGCAGACCGCCGGTATGGTATTTCAAAATCCTGACAATCAAATTGTTGCTACCATTGTGGAAGAAGATGTTGCTTTTGGGCCGGAAAATTTAGGCATAGATCCAAAGGATATCCGTACCAGGGTAAAGGAAGCCCTAGAAATTGTAGATATGGCCCAATACAGGGATAAGGCTCCCCATTTATTATCGGGTGGGCAAAAACAACGAATTGCAATTGCCGGTGTTATAGCTATGCGGCCTAAGTGCATTATCTTTGATGAACCAACTGCCATGCTAGACCCCGCAGGCAGGCGGGAAGTAATAAAAACTATAAAGAAATTAAATCAAGAGGAAAAAATAACAATCTTACATATTACACACTTTATGGAAGAAGCAGTAGATGCAGACCGTGTTATAGTTATGGAAGAAGGGAAGATTGTTTTAGAAGGAAGACCTAGGGAGGTCTTTTCCCAGGTTGAGCAATTAAAGGCATTAGGATTGGATGTTCCCCAGGTTACAGATTTGGCTTACCAATTATTAAAAGAAGGAATTGATATTCCAAAAGATATACTTACTGTAGATGAAATGGTGATGGAATTATGTCGATTATAATAGAAAATTTAACTTATATTTATAATCCTAATAGTCCTTTTGAAACTAGGGCCTTGGATGATGTGAGTTTAAAAATAAATAATGGTGAATTTATTGGATTAATAGGCCATACAGGGTCTGGAAAATCCACCTTAATCCAACATCTAAATGGCTTAATAAAACCTACAAATGGAAAAATTATAGTCCAGGGTCTAGACCTTACAAATTCCTCAGTAAAACTCGTTGAGGTTAGAAAAAAGGTGGGTTTAGTATTCCAATATCCTGAACACCAACTATTTGAAGAAACAGTATACAAGGACATTGCCTTTGGACCTAGCAATTTGGGCTTGACAGAAGATGAAGTTGAGGAAAGAATTAAGGAATCAATGGAATTGGTAAGACTGCCCTATGAAAGTTTGAAGGACAGGTCACCATTTGAATTAAGCGGTGGGCAAAAAAGACGGGTTGCTATTGCAGGAGTTTTAGCTATGAAGCCTGAGGTCTTAATCTTGGATGAACCTACAGCTGGCCTAGATCCTAGATCTAGGGATGAAATACTATTGCAAATAAAAGAACTTCATCAGAAATATAATATTACCATAATACTGGTGTCTCATAGCATGGAAGATATAGCAAAATTTGTAGACAGGATTATCGTTATGCACCGTGGCAGGGTAGCAGTAACGGGTCAACCACGAGAAATATTCAAAAGTTCAGCTGCTCTAGAAGCTATGGGCTTAGGAGTACCACAAATTACCGAACTCATATATAAATTAAAGGATTTGGGGATTAATTTAAGAGAAGATGTTTTTACTGTAGAAGAAGTAAAAGAAGAAATATTAAAATGGATAAGAGGTAAGAAGAATGCTTAAAGATATTACCATAGGACAATATTACCCTACAAATTCTGTACTTCATAAACTTGATCCTAGAACGAAAATTTTAAGTACATTTGCACTAATTATAGGTTTATTTATTGTTGACCGCTTTATTGGATATATATTTGTTATAGCTTTTATTGCCATGGCGATTGCTATATCAAAAGTACCCTTTAGCTATATGGTTAAAGGCTTAAAACCACTCTATATGTTAATACTATTAACTTTTCTTATAAATGTATTTATGACAAGGGGTCAATACTTATTTGCTATCGGACCTTTGGTCGTTACAAAGGAAGGACTTTACCAAGCAGTATTTATGGCTATTCGACTAATACTTTTAGTTATAGGAACATCAATATTAACCTTAACTACATCACCTATTTTTCTAACGGATGGTATAGAAAGCCTCTTAAATCCTTTCAAAAAAATCGGCCTTCCTGCCCACGAATTAGCTATGATGATGACTATTGCCTTACGATTTATCCCTACCTTATTGGAGGAGACAGACAAGATTATGAAAGCACAAATAGCCAGGGGAGCGGATTTTGAAAGTGGGAATATAATCAATCGAGCAAAAAGCTTAGTACCGCTCCTGGTACCCTTATTTATCAGTGCCTTTAGAAGGGCTGATGAATTAGCCATGGCCATGGAAGCAAGATGCTACCGGGGCGGGGACCACCGTACCAGGATGAAGGAATTAAAATTTGAAAAACAGGACTATGTAGGCTGGTTTATTACTTTAAGCCTGATAGGTGTTTTGCTGGCTATCAAGATTGTATAATCAAGGATAATTTTTATAAAGCAGGGATTGTAATGAGAAATATAATGATTAAAATAGAATACGATGGTACAAACTACAGTGGATGGCAAATGCAATCCAACGCAATAACTATTCAAGAAGAAATTGTCAAAGCAATAAAAAAACTAACAAACGAGAACACATTAGTCAATGGTTCCGGCAGGACTGATGCCAAGGTCCATGCCAGGGAACAGGTGGCCAATTTTCATATAAAATCGACCATTCCGGCAAAGCAAATTACCAGGGGGTTAAATCATTTTCTGCCCCCGGACATAGCTATAATAGGGACAGAGGATGTTGAAGAAGAATTTCATGCAAGGTACTGGGCAAAAGGGAAAATATATTCCTACCATATTTATAACCATCTACAAAGAAGTGCCTTATTAAGAAATTATAGCTATCATATCCCTGGTCAACTAGACTTAAAAAACATGGGAAAAGCAGCTGGGCTTCTTATTGGAACCCATGATTTTAAAGGGTTTATGAATAGTGGCAGCAAGGTCAAAGATACCATAAGAACAATACATGATATCAAGATAAGAAAAGTGGAAAACGATCTAGTTCTGACCTTTGAGGGCAATGGTTTTTTATATAACATGGTAAGAATTATGGTGGGCAGCTTAGTAGAAATAAGCATGGGAAGAAGAGAAATAGACTCATTAGAAGAAATACTAACAATGGGTGACAGGAATAAGGCTGGCCATACTGCACCACCACAGGGACTCTTTTTAGATAGGGTTATTTATTGATGTAATGTTTAATGAAAGCTTTTTAGGGTTCTGTGTCACAAATGTTTGACTACTCTAGAAAAAAATAATTTTTAATGTAAAATATCTCTTGACACGCTAGGACGG
>CAZUTD010000112.1:0-5765 GCA_964623185.1 uncultured Clostridiaceae bacterium | reverse complement strand
TATAATCAATAGGCATCTGGTCAAATGAGACAGTTTTATATTCTGTGTCCTCCTTAAACTCTTTGCCAACTACCAAATCAACAGGCAAAACCAAATCAACATTTTTTTGTTTTGCCATCTCTATTAAGTCTAAGGCCAAGTCCATTTTATCTTCCTCTAATAGGGAATTTCCTATTTCATATCCCTGGGCTTTAAGGAAGGTATAGGCCATTCCTCCCCCAATTAATAAGATGTCAACCTTCTCCATTAACTGTTCTATCACACCAATTTTATCGGATACCTTAGCACCGCCCAAGATAGCCACAAAAGGCCTTTGAGGATTTTCTAATGCCTTACCCATAAAATGCAGCTCTTTTTCTATTAGGTATCCCATAGCAGCTGGTAGGTATTTTGCCACCCCTGCTGTTGAACTATGGGCACGGTGAGCTGTTCCAAAAGCATCATTTATATAAATATCCCCCAAGGATGCTAATTCCCTGGAGAAATCCATATCATTTTTTTCCTCTTCTTTTCTAAAGCGGAGATTTTGAAGCAAGATTATTTCTCCAGATTTTAAGTTCTTGGCCATATCTTTTGTTTTTTGACCTACCACAAAGTCATCATCGGAAAATAATACTTTTTTGTTTAGTAACTCCCCAATCTTTTTAGCCACTAGTTCCAATGAATATTTAGGATTGGCTTCCCCTTTTGGTCTACCCAAATGTGACATCAGTATAAGCCCTGCACCCTCCCCTAATAAATATTGGATTGTTGGCAAGGCGGCCCTAATCCTTCTATCGTCTGTAATACAACCATTGCTATCCATTGGAACATTAAAATCACACCGGACTAATACCTTTTTATCCCCTAAGTCCATATCCTCCACTGTGCTTTTATTATACAAAGCCATGACCCTATTCCTCCTATCTTTTGCTAATAATTAATTTTAGCATATTTTGTGTTTATATTTCCAGTCCCCAAGATTAGTATTGGGAAAATAATAATCCCCATATATGTATTAATTAAATATTTATCTACATTTTCCTGCCTTAATCAATTACAGGATGCAACTGCCCGCTGCATCCTAATTTCCCTAGCTTCATTCATTAGTAAATAAAACATGGTCCATATTAATTTAAGAAGTAGCCAAGCATCATTCAAGGGTTCCGATGGAGGTCCATTTTCCATCTAAAAATGAGTCTATTTTAATTTGCCTATAAGCCTTTCTTTACAATATAGGATACTAAATCCACCACTCTTGCCGAATATCCCCATTCATTATCATACCATGAAACAATCTTCAATAGATTGTTACCCGTAACCATTGTGGATAAACCATCTATAACCGATGAATGCGAATCTCCCCTATAATCTGTAGAAACCAAGGGCTCATTGGAAAATCCCAATATTCCCTTCAAATCCCCCATAGCCGCTTCTTTTAACACTGAATTTACTTCCTCTACGCTTGTATTCCTATCAAGTACAACGACTAAATCCACCACCGATACTGTTGGAGTTGGTACACGCATTGACATACCACTTAATTTACCTTTTAATTGGGGAAGTACCAATGCTACTGCCTCTGCAGCTCCTGTTGTAGTAGGAATAATAGATTGGGCAGCCGCCCTGGCCCGCCTTAAATCCTCATGTGGCAAATCAAGAATATTTTGATCATTTGTATAAGCATGGATTGTGGTCATTAAACCCTTGTTAATTCCAAACCTTTCATCTAGTACTTTAGCAAAGGGTGCCAGTGAATTTGTGGTGCAGGATGCATTTGAAATAATATGATGTTCAGTTGGCTTGTAATCTTTTTCATTTACCCCCATTACAATTGTAATGTCTTCACTTTTTGCAGGTGCGGAAATAATAACTTTTTTTGCCCCGGCCCTAATGTGTTTTTCAACAATCTCCTTATCCCTAAAAATACCTGTGGCCTCTATCACTATATCAATACCCAAGGCCGCCCAGGGTAATTTTTCTGGATCTCTTTCTTTAAAAACTCTTATTTCCTTTCCATTAACCACAATAGAATTCTCTTTTGCCTCGATGTCTCCATCAAATTTTCCGTACAAACTATCATACCTTAATAAGTGTGCTAAAGTGGCGGGATCGGTTAAATCGTTAATAGCGATAATCTGCCAATCTCTTTTTTCTTCTAAAAATATTTTAAATACATTCCTGCCTATCCTTCCAAATCCATTAATTGCAACTTTTACATTCATTTGTATAACCTCCATAGTTGTGATTAAAATAAGTAATTTTAATAAATATTAGTTCACCATTAAGCAATTTCGGCCCTATATTAGGCCCAAACAAAAAACATATAAACAAAATCTTTAATTCCTAATTAGCTGTTTTCACATAAACTTGTTACTATAAAATCAATCGTCAAAAAAATGGAAAAAGATCTTAATTTTAAAAATACTAATACTCTTTTAGTTTTACCATTAAGGTAAATATTATTTTTTCATTCTTATTATTTCTAATGCCGCTGATTCATCGGTTATTAAAATCATAGATTTTTTTAATTTGCAAATGGCCATGATAGCTTCAGATTTATCAATTCCGCCAGCAACACCTATAACCGTGGGAATATTTAAAAAATCATCATAATTAACCCCTATGGTTTTCATTTCATAAACAATCTCTCCCTCTTTTGTAAAATAATATCCAAATGCTTCTGCTACAGCTCCTGAATCTATCAGCTTATCTCTTATTTTTCCAGATAATTCCCTCCGCTCAGCCATAACATCAGCCCTTCCAATTCCAAAGACTAATATATTTGCTGATTTAAGCATTTGTAAGACTTCCTGTATCTTGGGATCTTTTATAACATTTCCCAATGTTTTTTCCTCTAGTGTATCTGATGCGTGCAGTAACCGATATTCACATTTTAATCTTTCAGCCATTTTTGCCGCTATGGTATTTGATTGATTTTCCAGTCTTATCCCCATACCCCCGCGGGCTGGTACAACAATAAGGTTTCTTGTTTTCGAAGATTCTTTTATTCCATTTGCCACCGCGGCCATGGTGCTGCCCCCGGTAATTCCAATTATATCTTTTTCGTGAATTAGGCCCAAAACACAATCTGCCGTAATTTTCCCCAAATCTTTTAAGACAAAATTGTCATTCTGTAAATTTCCTGATACAATTTTTACTTCCTGAATACCAAGAATATTTTTAAGTTTTTCTTCAATATGGCCTATTCCACGAATTTTTAAAATGTATTCATGGAGATTATCAATAAGATAGTTTCCCTCTTCAGTAACAATCATTCCGTAAGGATGGATTTCAATTAAACCTTGATTCTGCAATATCTCCACTTCTGACCTAACTATTCTTTCACCCATAGATAGTTTGTTTGCCAGTCCCCTTCTACCAATAGGCTGGAATGAAAAAATGTTTTTTAAGACATAATATCTTTTTTCTACTATTTTCAAACTTTCTGGTGCAATCTTTTTTTGTAATTCTATAATTTTTTCCACCAAATGAATTTCCCTCCCTTGGTCGTGATATGTCCCAATGGTACGTATTCCGTCCCTATAATCACAAAAAAATATTTTCCTTTATTTAAGTATATAGGAAAATACTATGATAATCAACCATTATATATATTTATTTGATTTTTTATCTTAATATCTTTTTCTCTTGGATGAGGATGGTATGTTTAAATCATTTCTGTGTTTTGCAACAGTTCTTCTAGAAATATTAATTTCTTTTTTAAGCAATTTCTGGCATATGGCTTCATCACTTAAAGGTTTATAAGAGTTTTCAGCTTCGATTATTTCTTTAATATGATTTTTTATACTCTCAGCCGAAATCCCTTCTCCATCAACCATTTCCACACCACTTGAGAAAAAATGTTTTAATTCAAATATGCCCATAGGTGTATCTACATATTTGCCGTTTGTAGCCCTGCTTACTGTAGATTCATGGACTTGGATCTCATCAGCAACCTCCTTTAGGGTCATTGGTTTAAGGTGGTTTTTACCGTATTTAAAAAAATCTTTTTGTTTTTCAAGAATCATTTCTACTACTTTATATATAGTTTCCCTTCTTTGTTCTATACTTCGTATTAACCATAGGGCTGAATTTAACTTATCATTTAAAAATTTAATAGTTTCGACATCACCATTTTCATCTGCCAAGATAGTCCTATAATCATCACGAATTCTTAGTCTGGGTCCATTTCTTTCATTCGAAATCACAATAAATTCATTCCCTATCTTTCTAATTTCAACATCAGGGATTAAATAATTATTATTAGAAAATCCAAATTTCCTTCCTGGTTTGGGTTCCAAAGTTTTTAGAAAATCACACATTTCTTGCACTTCCCCAGGAGTTATTCCCATTTCCTTAGCAATGTGGGGAAATTTATTATCCGCGATAGCTTGTAAGTATTTATCCACCAATACAAATATCCTATCGTCTATTCCCGGTATTTGCCTTAACTGAATAAGCAAACATTCTCTTAAATCGCGTGCTGCAATACCGATAGGATCAAATGTTTGTATGATTTGTAGTATATTTTCTACTATATCAATATTTTCATTAAGTTCTTTGGCTATTTCCTCGACAGATAGGGTTAAATACCCGTTTTCATTAAGATTATTTATTATATATTCGCCTATTTCATTATATCTAGGGTCCAATACAGTTATGTGATACTGAAATAATAAATGATCTTGCAAACTAGTCTCCATGGGAACAATGTGCTCATAATTAAAATCATCATTATCATTATGGGTCTTTCCATTATGGTATGGATTTTTAATATCATCCAAATATTCCTTCCAATTAATTTCCTCCTCCGGTGTTTGGTCTTTGTTTTCAACATTTGAGTCGTGTGTATCTGTGTGTAATTCCAACACCGGGTTAGTTTCAATTTCCTGTTGTATATATTGTTCCAATTCAAAGGATGCTAATTGAAGAATCCTAATAGCCTGTTCAAGTTGTGGTGTCATGATTAATTTTTGTGATTGTCTTAGTTCCAGACCATAACCCATTCTCATACCACCAACTCCTTCAATAAAACTTTCTTAAACATATTATATCATAAGAAGGATGTAAATTAAAAGTATTGTTAAACTTTTGGCATGAAATTTGCATGTAAAAGTCCCGACCTTAGCCGAGACTTCATATAAATTTTAAAATTAATTTTCTCCTTTTTCATAAGGTTGACCACTTGCTGCCGGTGCAGAAGCCCGACCCACAAATCCAGTTAAAATTATCAGGGTAAGTATATAGGGTATCATTGATAATAATTGTTCTGATATCTGGACAGGAGATTTTGCTCCACCTAAAAATACTACCAAGCCATTTGATAAGCCAAATAATAGGCAAGCCCACATAGCACCTTGGGGTTTCCATTTTCCAAAAATCATTGCTGCTAGAGCTATAAAACCTTGACCTGAAACTAAGGTTGGTCGGAAGCTGGAGACAATTGCCAGGCTCATAGATGCACCACCAAATCCTGCGAAAACACCTGATAAAATAATGCAAAGATACCGTATTCTAAAAACATTTACGCCTAAGGTATCAGCAGCCTTGGGATGTTCGCCAACTGCTCTTATTCTCAAGCCTAGTTTTGTTTTATACAAGAGGTACCAAATAATAAAAACCAAGATAAAGGCAATATAAACTGTGCTGTATTGGTTAAGAATCTGATCAAAAAATGAGTTTCTCGGAAATAGGCCATTTAAGGGTCTAGGCATTTTATTTTCCAGGGAAATTGGCTTAGTCATGGTAGCACCCTCGAAAAATATCCTAGATAGAAACAAGGC
>CAZUTD010000111.1:0-5824 GCA_964623185.1 uncultured Clostridiaceae bacterium | reverse complement strand
ATTAAGTTGTGATTTAATAAATTGTTTAGTCGATTATGAGGTGAATATTTTAGATAGGCACATACTTGACATAACAAAATTTGATATAGCTTATGATATTTTATACAATATTAGCCCAGATATAATAATCCTTTTAACCGAATATGCTGATATGTTAAAATGTGAGAACAACCCAGATTTAGCTTACAAAATCAATGTTGAAGGAACAAAAAACATTATTCAAATATCTAAAAAAATAAATTGCACACTTTTTGTGCTAAGCACAAATCATGTTTTTGATGGAAGTAAGGGACATTCCTATAATGAATATGACAAACCCAACCCAATAAATCAGTATGGTAAGACCAAACTTGCCACAGAACTGCTTTTACATCAATACTTAAAAAAATATTATATTATACGAACAGGAGCCTTATTTGGATCTACAGGAACTGATTTTATAAAATCTACATTAAACCTAATAAATTCAAACAGTCTGCTTAAAGTTGTGGATGATCAAATTATAAACATTACATATTCCGTAGATTTATCGAATGCAATAAAGAAGATAATCATCGAAAAAAGCAGTTATGGAATTTATCATTTAATAAACGAAGGACAATGTTCCTGGTTTGAAATAGCAAAGGAAATATTCGAAATAAAAAATAAAAATATTAAATTATTGCCTATTTCAATTTCAGATGTAGATAATAAAATTAAGAGGGGTGAAAATTTAAGTTTAAATAACAATTCAAATATAAAATTAAGGTTTTGGAAGGATGCTTTAGAGGAGTACTTAATTGATAAAAATGTTTGAGTATTTTAATGCTAGCTTATGCTGGTTTTTTATTGATAAAGATATAAATTTTTAAATTCTTGTACAAGTTATTTTTTTGAAAAAACTTGTATAATAATCTTGACATGATTACTCGGGTATAATATAATCAACTTAATTCCAATCGGTTTACTCGGAATTAAAGGAGGAAACTAAATTGAAACTCTCAACCAAGGGCAGATACGGATTAAAAGCAATGTTTGAATTATCTATGCATTATGGTGAGGGGCCTGTAGCCTTAAAAAATATTGCTGAAAATCAAAAATTATCAGAGTATTACTTAGAACAATTATTTGCTACATTGAGAAAGGCAAGACTAGTAACAAGTGTAAGGGGGGCACAAGGCGGATATATGTTGGCTAGCGATCCAAAAAATATAACTGTTGGAGACATAATCAGGGTGTTGGAAGGACCTATGGTGCCATCGGATTGTGTAATTAAGGAGGAGCCAGCAGCATGTGAAAGGGCAGAATACTGCGTAACAAAAGTTGTATGGGAAAAAATTAGGGATAGTTTTAATGATGTAGTTGATTCTATAACTTTGGGTGATATGTTAGACGATCATCGTAAAATTAAGGATAAAAAAAATCATATATTTTAGCATTACTAAAAAAATTTAGATATGCAATGAATCTTTTAAAGGTGAGGAGAGGATTACATGAAGGTATATTTGGATTATGCTGCGACAACCCCAGTAAATGATGATGTTTTGAAGGAAATGTTACCATACTTTAGTGAAAGCTTTGGAAATCCTTCTAGCATACATTCTTTTGGAAGGGAAGGAAAAAAGGCATTGAATTTAGCCCGGGATAGGGTTGCTAAATCACTAAATGCAAATAGTGAAGAAATATTCTTTACATCTGGTGGATCCGAAGCTGATAACTGGGCTATTAAGGGTGTGGCTTATGCATTGAAGGAAAAAGGGAATCATATTATTACTACAAAAATTGAACATCATGCAGTTCTTCATACCTGTCAACATCTTGAAAAGGAAGGATTTGAGGTAACCTATCTAGACACAGATAAATATGGTTTAATAAACATAGAAGATTTAGAAAAAGCAATCAAGGATACCACCATATTGATTAGTATAATATATGCTAACAATGAAATAGGAACAATACAGCCTATTGAGGAAATTTCTAAGATAGCAAAGGAAAATTCAATTCTTTTTCATACAGATGCGGTACAAGCATATGGCAATATTAAAATAGATACCCAAGTGTTGGATATTGATTTAATATCCATTTCTAGTCATAAGATTTATGGACCCAAGGGTGTTGGTGCTTTATTTATTAAAAGAGGGACCAGGAGGCTACAACCACTTTTCCATGGCGGTGCACAGGAAAGAAAAAGGCGTGGAGGTACAGAAAACTTGCCAGGGATTGTAGGTTTTGGAAAGGCTGCTGAACTAATGTCCCAAAATATTGAAGCAAATAATACACACCTATTGGGCTTGAGGGATCAATTAATTAATAGATTAATGAGTGAAATACCATATACGAAATTAAATGGTCATCCTAGCAAAAGGTTGCCGGGGAATGTTAATTTATCCTTCGAATTTATTGAAGGAGAATCCCTGTTATTAAGTTTGGATATGGTGGGAATTGCTGGTTCTAGTGGCTCAGCATGTACATCTGGTTCGCTGGACCCATCCCATGTCTTGATGGCAATAGGACTTCCTCATGAAATTGCCCATGGTTCATTGAGATTAACTATTGGTATTCACACCACACAAGAAGAAATAGATTATGTAATTAAACATTTACCACCAATCGTGGACAGACTAAGACAAATGTCACCGCTGTATGAAGGTATAAAGGGGGAAGTTAAAAATGTATAGTGATAAAGTGATGGAACATTTCATGAATCCTAGAAATGTAGGGGAAATAGAAAATGCCGATGGTATCGGACAGGTTGGAAATCCAAGATGTGGAGATATTATGAAAATATATTTAAAAGTTGAAAATGGTATTATTATAGATATTAAATTTAAAACTTTTGGCTGTGGTTCCGCTATAGCAACTTCTAGTATGGCCACGGAAATGATAAAGGGCAAAACTATTAAAGAAGCCTTGGAATTAACTAATAGTGAGGTGGCGAAAAATTTAGATGGTTTGCCCCCAATTAAAATGCATTGTTCTGTGTTAGCCGAGCAGGCAGTTAAGGCTGCTATATATGATTATGCTAATAAAAATAATTTGCATTTTGAGGAATTAGAAGGATTTGACCCAAACGAAGAACATGAACATGATGAGGAAGAATATTAATTAATAAAAGTAGACCCGGGAATAAAATCCCGGGTTTAATACTTTGTTCATATGTGGGCGTAAAATCGTATAATAATGAAATTGTATTTGCTAGTGGAGTAATCAAAATAATAAATTAAAAATTTATAATAACTATTTTAATAGATAAAATTAAGTTTGCTTTTAAACTTTCCTGAAAGTATATTTAGAAGTCTCAGAATTGTTGATACATGATTTGGAAGAGTTTTTTTATTTTCCTTGGGGGAAAATAAAATATATAATTTTATTACTGATTAAAAAAATATTTTTAGCTTTAAATATCTATAATTATAGGAGGATTTTCAAAAGTGAATTGGTTCATGTAACTTCAATTTTATTGTAAAATGAGGGTTGTTGATGATAAAAGGAAGCAAACTAATCAATTTAACCATGCTTAGTGGCAGAGAGCTAGAGAATAATTTTTGTGTTGATAATTTAATATTCTCCATAAAAAATTTTAAATTATTAGCTTTACGGGTAAAGCAAAAAAAACAGCATCACAAAGGTGTGCAAATATTGCCTTTTGATGATATAAAAAAAATAAACAATGATGGATTAATGTTTACATCATATAAGCAGATTATAGATGTTAACCAAGTACCAAGGGTAAAAGAGGCATACTATAATCCGATAAATATATTGGGCTCTTATATTTATACCAATAAGGGGGATTTAGTTGGAATTATAAAAGATACTATTATTAAAAAAAATAATGGGAAAATAATAGCCTTTATAATAAGTGAGGGAGTATATAATGATTTAATATGTGGTTATTCTTTATTGCCAAATATTAATTGTGTCTCCATGCAAGATGATTATATAGTTATTAATGACAATGTGTTAAAAAGTATTTTACACAAGGAAAGTGGTTTGAAAAAAATTCTTGGTATAGAATAATAGTAATTACGAAAAATATGTTTTAAGCAGAATCATATTTCAAAAATTACTTTTTAGATGAAAGGAAATATTGTTCATATTAAATTGTTTAATGATCACACAGGTTTTACTGGACACTATTGTAATATTATTTCTAAGAAGGAGTGATGTTATGAGGCACAGTAAGATGACAACTTTAGTTACCGGTAGTTTAATAGGAATAACACTTGGTGCCTACGCTTTTTCACATATGGGACAAAGAAATCAACGAAAAATGATGAGGCGTGGGAAAAAAATATTTAATGCAGCATCATATTTATTTGATCCAAGAAACCTTGTATAAATAAAAGCAGCTTAAAAGCTGCTTTTATTTATATAAAAAGCTAAAATTATATTTAAATTTTAATTTGTTGAATATACTATTAATAAATTATAAAAATATAAAAGAGGATTTATCATGAATGATAGTGCAATTGAGACCGTGTCGAGAAATTTTAAAAAATTTGTGTCGGAAGAGGGGCTCATTAACCTCACAAAGCCCTTACTAGAATTAATGGTATTATTATTTCTATGTGTCCTTATATATTATTTTATAAATATTGGCAATCTATATATAGAAGACAATAAAAGGATTAATATTGGTAAAAAGCAAATCTTTTTATTTATATTGATATTTATGGCAATACTACTAGTGGTGTTTATGTTTAGTATAAGGGGCTTAATATATTCTATCTTAGCACCATTCATATTTGGGATTATTTTAGCTTACATTTTAAACCCAATAGTTAATTATTTGCAGTCTAGAGGAATTAAACGATTATGGGGGGTAATCACAGTCTACCTTGTAATGTTCATAGTATTGACAATCTTTTCGATTACCCTAATACCCAAGCTTGTATCTGAAACAAGAAAACTTATGTTATTAATGCCCAAATACAGCAATGATGGTTATAATTACTTATACAATTTGTATCTAAATTACACTCGAAATATTGATAATTTACCGCCGGAATTCAAGGGTATAAAAAGACTTTTGGATATTAATATTAGCAAAATAGAAAATATAGTAGTTAGCATTATTATAAAATTTTCAGATAAAGTATTTGCCATATTTTCCAAAGTTTTCACCTTAATTTTAATTCCGGTATTAACATTTTATTTTTTAAAGGATGCTGATAATTTTAAAAGAAGTATAATATTATTATTACCTAGGTTTTGCAGAAAAGAAATGGTCAAGATTGCCAAAGATATTGATTTAGTATTACAAGGATTTATACGTGGCCAATTAATTGTTTCGGCCCTTATTGCACTGCTAATGACTCTATTTTTGTTTGTGTTGAAAATTGAATTTGCAGTTTTGATTGGCTTAATTGCTGGTTTATCTAATGTTATACCCTATATTGGTCCAATTTTAGGTATTATACCAGGTCTATTAATTGCATTAATAGATGGCCCTGTAAAAGCTATCTGGGTTCTCGTTATTTTCCTAACAATTCAACAATTGGAAAACACAATTATAACACCAAAAGTTGTTGGAAAAAATGTTGGCATTCACCCGGTTTTTGTTATATTATCATTAATTATGGGAGGATATTGTTTTGGAATATTTGGTTTATTATTAGCCATTCCTCTAGCAGCTATAATTAAAATTCTAGCGAATTACATACTAAATTATATTGCTAGCATATGACTGAATTTCAAATATGTTGACAAGACAAAATAAATTCTATATAATTCTAATTAAATATATATTGCAAAAACAATGATGAGAAAAAGTAGCATATTTTTACTTGTTAGAGAAGAGGTTCATGGCTGAAAAACCTTTATATTAGATATGTGAAGCAGT
>CAZUTD010000110.1:231-5895 GCA_964623185.1 uncultured Clostridiaceae bacterium | reverse complement strand
GGTGCAAGAAACTGAACATACTGAACATAAAAGGATTAAAGATGACAATAAAAATGATGAGGATAAAAAACAATACAAAGGAAACAATAGGAAGGGCAAAAAGAAAGCCAATATAAAAAAGCTATCTGATGATAATAAAATTAAACATGGTATGAAAAAGGGTAATAAACTAGATGTTTTTATCTAAATTATAAGGGGTGTACAATGGATTATAGTATGAATTATATAATTATTTTGGCTGGTGTTATTATAGTTATTATATCATTTGGCATTATATTCCTAAGCAATAAAAATAATATTGATGAAAGTTATCAGATTAATTCGCCAAATATGACTTGTTCAAATGATGAAATGATGGGTTATCTTCACAAACTATTTGAAGAGGAAAATTATAAAACTATTTCTGAAATAAAAAGATTTGAGGGAGAGTTATCTACACTAACCGAAAGTATTGATCAAATCAAAAAGTTTATTCTTGATGGAAATAAAGCAAGTGAAGAAACTAATCAAAATTTTGATAATGTATTGAACTATAATCAATTTTTAAGAAAAAATAAAGCAATTGTTGATTTATATAAACACAATAAAACACCGGAGGAGATAGCACAAACACTTAATAAAAGTATCAGAGAAGTGGAAATGATTATCAGGTTGATAAAATGAGGTGATATAATTGCGGGAATTTTCTGTCCGAAGCATGATAATTGGTATTGGCATAGGCCTTATAATGGCTGGTATAATAAATGTTGTTATTGTTCATAATCCAACCAATGGGGATTCATTTGTTAAGCCTGATAACAGCACAGAGACATGTGCCATTCCCCAAAAAGGGGCTATTGAAGATATCGAGGAAAAGGGTGATGATAGCAGTATTAATGAAGAAAATATTGCTGACAATACCAATGAGGAAACTGACTATTATGAAATTCATATAGAGAAAGGTATGAATAGCATACAGATAGCCAAGTTGTTGGAAAGGGAAGGTATTATCGCCAATAGTGAAGAATTTATCAGTTTAGCTAACCAACAAAAAGTTGATAAAGTTTTAAGATATGGTTTTAAAAAAATACCCATGAATAGCTCGATAGAAGAAATACTAGAGATATTGGTAAAAGGCACAAAATAGGACAATATATATAATGTTTATATAATGCTTATAGCAATAATAAAAAATTTACAGATTATTATTGATTATTTTTTTGCATTATGTTAGAATACAAAAGGTATTAAAACACACATTTTATGATTTGTTTAAGGGTGCTTATTTAAAGTCTTAAACGAGGATGATTAAAATGGAGGAAAAAACTAAAGGAGGAAACAAACATGTCGGTAATATCTATGAAACAATTATTGGAGGCTGGTGTGCATTTTGGACACCAAACAAGAAGATGGAATCCTAAGATGGCGGAGTATATCTTTACAGAAAGAAATGGTATATATATCATTGATCTTCAAAAAACTGTAAAGAAGGTGGAAGAGGCTTATAATATTGTTAAGGATGTAGTTGCTGAAGGCAAAACTATTCTTTTTGTAGGCACTAAAAAACAAGCTCAGGAGGCTATTGAGGAAGAAGCAAAGAGATGTGGTATGTATTTTGTGAATCAAAGATGGTTGGGCGGGATGCTAACTAATTATAATACAATTAAAATTCGAATTAACCGTCTTCATGAGCTAGAAAAGATGGAAGAAGAAGGAATATTTGATGTACTACCTAAGAAAGAAGTTATTAAACTTAGAGCTGAAATGGAAAGATTAGAGAAATTCCTAGGTGGCATTAAAGAAATGAAGGAAATGCCAAGTCTTTTATTTGTTGTTGATCCAAGGAAAGAAAGAATCGCAGTTAGAGAGGCTCGTATATTGGGAATACCCGTAATATCCATTGTTGATACTAATTGTGACCCCGATGAAGTTGATTATGTTATACCTGGAAATGACGATGCTATAAGGGCTGTAAAGCTTTTGACTGCCACCATGGCTAATGCAGTACTAGAAGGCAAACAGGGGTTTCAAATTGAAGAATAAAAATATGAAATGCTAAGATTGAGAAATAAGGTAGGGGTTAAGGGTTTTTCCTTATATCCTTACCTTTAATAATATTTTAGGAGGCGTTGAATATGAGTATTACAGCAAGTATGGTAAAAGAATTAAGGGAAAAAACTGGTGCTGGTATGATGGATTGTAAAAGGGCTTTAGTTGATACACAAGGTGATATTGAAAAAGCGGTGGAAATTTTGAGAGAAAAGGGATTGGCTGCTGTGGCAAAAAGAGCCGGTAGAATAGCTGCGGAGGGATTGGTAGAAGCATACATACATGGCGGAAGAATAGGTGTATTAGTAGAGGTTAACTCTGAAACAGATTTTGTTGCTAAAAACCAAGAGTTTAAGGAATTTGTTAAGGATGTAGCTATGCAAATTGCAGCGTCACAACCCTCTTATATTAGCAGAGATGATGTTCCGCAGGGGGAAATTGAAAAGGAAAAGGAAATATTAAGAAACCAGGCCTTGAATGAAGGAAAACCGGAGAAAATAGTCGATAAAATGGTGGAGGGCAGAATAGAAAAATACTACAAAGAAGTATGCTTGTTGGAACAACCGTTTATTAAAAACCCTGATATAACTATAGGAGAATTATTGACTGAAAAAATTTCAAAAATTGGTGAAAACCTTAATATAAGAAGATTTGTAAGATATGAGGTAGGCGAGGGAATTGAAAAAAGATCAGAGGATTTTGCAGAAGAAGTTGCAAAGCAGATGGGACAATAGTTTAATATAGAGAACACATTTGTGTTCTCTTTTAAAATGAAATCTGAATAAATACCTAGCATTTACCTTGCATATATAGCAAGAATACTGGTAGTGGGCAAAAAAACATTGTAGAACTTTGAATAAAACCCTAATATAAAATAAAGGATTTTTATCCTAGTTGTAGAAATAATAAAATTGGAGGTTTATATATGCGCAAACCCCTATATAAAAGAGTATTATTAAAACTAAGTGGAGAGGCCTTAGCTGGTGATAAAGGTTTTGGTTTGGATACAGATACCATAAATGAAATTGCACAGGAAATTAAAAAAGCTAGCCAGGAGGGTGTGCAAATCGCTATTGTTGTTGGAGGAGGAAATTTTTGGAGAGGTAGAAGTGGCGAGGGTATGGATAGAACTACAGCTGATTATATGGGGATGATGGCAACGGTAATAAATGCCTTGGCACTTCAAGATGCTTTGGAAAATATAGAAATTGTAACAAGGGTACAGACAGCTATTGAAATGAGACAAATAGCAGAACCCTATATAAGAAGAAAAGCTATTAGGCATTTAGAAAAGAACAGGGTAATTATATTTGCCGCAGGAACCGGGAATCCATATTTTTCAACTGATACCACAGCCGCATTAAGGGCTGCAGAAATAGAGGCAGATATAATCTTGCTAGCAAAGAAGGTGGATGCCGTATATGATAGGGATCCCCATAAACATAAAAATGCTAAAAGATTTGAGGAATTAACTTATTTAGATGTTTTAAAACTTGAATTAAAGGTGATGGATTCAACTGCAACATCTTTGTGTATGGACAATAATATTCCAATAAAAGTCTTTAGTTTAGCCCAACCCCAAAATATATCAAAAGCTCTTTATGGAAATAAAATAGGGACTTATATTGATAGCAATATATAATATATTTGTTGAGGGAGGAGAAAAAATGTATTTGGATGAACATAAGATACTTGAAGAAAGAATGGGTAAGAAATTAAATGGATTGAGGGATGATCTGAATAGTGTTAGGGCTGGAAGAGCTAATCCTGCCATACTGGACAGGCTTAGCATAGATTATTATGGTGTAATAACACCTGTTAAACAAATAGCTTCCGTAGCTGCCCCCGAACCAAGATTAATTACAATTCAGCCCTATGACTTGTCTGTTATAACTTCTATTGAAAAAGCAATTCAACAATCAGATTTGGGTATCAACCCATCCAATGATGGAAAAATTATTAGATTAAATATTCCTCAATTGACAGAGGAAAGAAGAAAGGAACTAACAAAGATTGTTAGGAGAATGGCAGAAGATAGCAAGATTGCTATAAGAAATGAGAGAAGAAATACAAATGATATTCTTAAAAAGATGGAAAAAGACTCAAAAATAAGTGAAGATGATTTAAAGGTGGCCCAGGATGAAGTTCAAAAAATTACTGATAAATTTATAGAACAAGTTGATGAAATAGTAACAAATAAAGAAAAGGAAATTATGGAGGTATAGATTTGAATTTAATACCTGATGTTTTGGGCTATGAATTAAAAGATGCTTTAACGATATTAGAATCCTGCTCATATCAAGTTACTATTATACAGAGTCTCAGTCCTAAAAATGATAAGTGTGGGAATGCTAGAGTTATTAGAACAAGAAATATATGTAATAACAAAGTTGAAATAATTATATCTTATTTTTAAGCCCCCATATGGGGGTTTAAAATACTTAAGGTGGGTTTTTGAATGAAGAAAATTGATTGCGGTAAAGTTGATATAACTGATGTTAGGGTACTACCCTGTCATATCGGAATTATTATGGACGGCAATGGTAGATGGGCCAAAAAAAGAAATTTACCAAGAGTACTGGGGCATAGGGCTGGTGTTGAAGCAATCAGGAGTGTGATAAGAACGGCATCAAATATGGGGATAAAATATCTTACACTATTTGCCTTTTCCACAGAAAACTGGAGAAGGCCCCAGGAGGAAGTCAGCGCCCTAATGAAATTGTTAATCGAATTTTTAAAAAAGGAAGTTGATGATTTAAATAAGAACAATGTGGTAATTGATACTATTGGTGATGTGTCAAAATTTCCAACTGATGTCCAGGTTGAGATAAACAGGGCGAAATCTCTGACTCAACATAATAATGGTTTATGTGTTAACATAGCATTAAATTATGGGGGCAGGGATGAAATTACAAGGACTATAAAAACAATTTGTGATGAGGTAGTAAAAAATAATATAAGGCTTGATGAGATAGACGAAATCCTTGTAAACAAATTCCTAGACACAAAAAACATACCAGATCCCGAATTGTTAATTAGAACAAGCGGAGAATACAGATTAAGTAATTTCCTACTATGGCAATCTGCCTATACCGAATTATGGTTCACTGATATTTATTGGCCCGAATTTACCGAGGAGCATTTTAAAATGGCGATAAAGGATTTTCAAAATAGGCAAAGACGATTTGGTGGCACTTAGGAGGGATATTGTGTTCAAAAGAATAATAAGTTCTGTTATAGGAATTCCACTTTTAATCATAATCCTTCTTAAGGGTGGGGGCTATATTTATATGTCCACAATGTTAATTACCCTAGTTGGGTTGCGTGAGTTTTACAATGCTATGAAGTTTAAAAAGCATAGTTTAACTTCATTTATTGGATATGCTTATACAATCTTAATACTAACGGTATTTCATTTTAGGTTAGACCCGATATACTTTCTAGGTCTTATTGCAAGTTTTATTGTTATCATAAATGCTATGCAATTGGGGACTTCGGAATACAATATAAATGAAGGTAGTTTGGCTATCTATGGGGTGCAGTATGTTGCGGTATTGTTAGGTCATATTATTTTAACTGCTGGATTACCAAATGATAAGGCGGTATGGTTAATTTTTATCATAGCCTGGTCCACTG
>CAZUTD010000110.1:0-221 GCA_964623185.1 uncultured Clostridiaceae bacterium | reverse complement strand
TACTTTGGGGGTTTTTTATGGGGAAACAAAAAGCTATGTCCTAAGATTAGTCCCAAAAAAACAATTGAAGGGGCAATTTCCGGAATAATTGGAAGTATGCTTGTATGCGCAATTTTCTCATATATTTTTTTCGCGAATTATATATTAATTTTTGCATTGCTTGGGGCTGTTGGAAGTGTCGTTTCGCAAGTTGGTGATTTGGCAGCATCCCAGATTAAAAG
>CAZUTD010000109.1:0-5947 GCA_964623185.1 uncultured Clostridiaceae bacterium | reverse complement strand
AAAACTTTACCCTTTACAGCAATAACAAATTCTGAGCCAATGCTTTCAGCCATCTCGAATGCCTGTTTTGATACCTCGTTATCAAAAACAATTTGTAATAATCCTGATCTGTCCCTAAGATCAATAAATATTAGGCCACCCAAATCTCTTCTCTTTTGTACCCAACCGTTTACTACAACTTCCTGTCCTATATTTTGCAAGTTTATATTGCCACACATATGAGTTCTTTTTATTAATTTTGTAGCCATTTTGCCCTCTCCTTATCAAATAAATTATACCATGTAGTGAAGAACTTCTTAGGCACTATTTACCTAGGTTTTTTTTCAAGCAATCAATTATTTCACTAGACTTAATTTCTTTTTGCTCACCATTATCCATATTTCTTATGATAAGAGTATCCTTTTCTAATTCATCATCACCAATAATAATTGTAAAACTTGCGCCTATTTTATTAGCATATTTAAATTGGGCTTTTGTACTTCTATTCATGTGGTCCAAATCTGATATAAAATCAAAATTACGTAATTTCCCCAACAATTGAAATGCTTTTACTTTTGCTGAATCGCCCATTGTTACAATAAAAACATCAATTTTTTTTGCTTCAGGAATTTTTCTTCCTTGTGTTTCTAAAGATAAGATTAATCTCTCCAATCCCATGCCAAAACCGACACCAGGTGTTGGAGGTCCTCCACAGTCTTCTACTAATTTGTCATATCTTCCTCCACCGCATAAGGTACCTTTTTTACCAGATTCGTCAGTTATGATTTCAAAAGCTGTTTTAGTATAATAGTCTAATCCCCTAACTATTCTAGGATCTACAATATAATCAATACCCAAAGCCTTTAAATATTTTTTCAAACCCTTAAAATGCAAATTACATTCATCGCAAATATAATCCAACATTAAGGGAACATTTTGTAATTGTTTTTGACAGGTTTCAGATTTACAGTCGATAATTCTCATAGGATTTCGATCAAATCTACTCTGACAGGTTTTACATAAATGTTTAAATTTCTCCTCCAAGAATTTCTTTAATACATTATTATAATTTGCCCTGCACTCTGGACAACCTATATTATTAATTCTTACCTCCAAATTTTCAATTCCCATAGCCTTGTATACATCCATAGCAACACCGATAACCTCAGCATCAACAGATGGATCTATTGCACCAAATACCTCTATACCAAATTGATGATGCTCCCTATATCTTCCAGCCTGTGGTTTTTCATAACGAAACACAGGAGTAATATAATAAAATTTTGTTGGTTGCATTTCAGCATAAAGTTTATGTTCAATATATGCCCTTACCACCGGTGCGGTACCTTCGGGTTTTAGGGTTATACTTCTACCCCTCCTGTCCTGAAAGGTATACATCTCCTTTTCAACCACATCCGTTGTGTCCCCTATACCTCTAACAAATAATTCTGTATGTTCAAATATTGGGGTTCTAATTTCCCTAAATCCATAATTTTCTGCCACTTTTCTAGCAATATCCTCCACAAAATGCCACTTATATACCTCGGATGGTAATACATCCTGTGTACCTCTCGGGGTTTTAATTGTCATAATGTTCCCTCCAACCTATAATTTACTTCATAATTTTATATAATCAAATTTCACTATTTAAAATAATATTAAATTGTAAAATTATTTTTTAAAAGAATCACAAATTTAAAGTCCTCCACAATTAAAAAGAGGACAGACAGTTTTTATAAAGCAATTTAAAAAATAATATTAGATCTCTTTAAAAAAGTTTTCTTTTTTCTCTCAACCATTTCATCAACACGCTCGATATATTGTTGTAGGTTTTTTACATTTGCTACCCTCTCCAAACGATCTTCATCTGAAAAAACAATTTTAGACACAGCACCTGCCCCCATGGCAATAATAGTTTGTTTTTCTCCCATCATCTGCATATTGTAAATACACTCATGACCAACCTTTGCATAACCAATATTTTCTAGGTTATCGACCATATGTTTCTGCCTGTACAAATAGTAGGGCTTTAAATTCATTTCATATGCATATTCTTTTGTAATATCTAACATATTTACTATATATCTATTTTTATCCCCAATCAAGTAATTTTCATCCCTAAGTTTTGAAGTAGTTTTAATTGCTAGTGTATGAACTGTTAAATTTGATGGTCCCATTCTTTTTATACATTCCATTGTGTTCCTTACCATTTCAGTATTCTCACCTGGAAGCCCAATAATTACATCCATGTTAATATTATTAAATCCAATCGTTTTGGCTAAATTATAAGCCTCGATTATCTGTTCCGCTGTATGCTTCCTTCCTATTTTATTTAAGGTGCAATTATTCATAGTTTGTGGATTAATACTTATTCGTGTAACTGCATTTTTCTTAAATAAATCCAATTTCTTAAAGTTTATCGTATCTGGCCTACCGGCCTCAACAGTAAATTCACTTAACCCTAAAATGTTTAGATATTTTTTTATACAGCTAAATATCTTAATAAAATGATTCGTATTTAATGTGGTTGGTGTTCCCCCACCAATATATATTGATTCAACTTGTTTATCCTTTATTAATTCTGATGTTTTTCTTATTTCGTTACATAAAGCACTGATATAAGCATCTAGGTATTTTTTACAATCATCTAATATATTAGATGGGAAAGAACAATAGCTACATCTCGTAGGACAAAAAGGGATACTGATATAAATGCTTATTTTTTTATCGTCTACCGGGTATATATACTTGTGTTCTGTTATTGCTACATCTATTAATAAAGATGCCTTTTCCTTCGATAAGTAATATTTATCAGTTAATGTGTTAAATATTTGTTCTTTTGTTTCTCCTTTATCAAGCATTTTATGAACAATCTTGCTGGGTCTTATCCCAACTAAGAATCCCCAAGGAAGCTCGATTTTTTTAAAATCCGTTAATATCTTATACAATGAAGATTTAATTATCAGTTTTATACTTCTATTAACATTGTAATGGCCCCTTTTTATAAGCAATGTCTCTGTGTTTTCTTTTACTTGACCACCAATAAACCCCTTAGTAGTAACTATGACTTTATTATCTACTCTGCTTAATTGGTTGATAATAAAGTCATTATTCAAGTCATTTATTTCCTCATTTTTGACACAGTCATAATTATAAATTTTAATCTCTTTGGAATTATAAAAGAGTTTTAGTAACTCCCTTACCTGATATTCATAATTATGGTTAATTAAAAACACCTTTAGCATAAATGTGATAACTCCCATTAATATTTTCTATTTATAAAGTTAGCCTATTGCAAATTTGTTTAATTGAATTAAAATGTTATTTTAACTTAAATGATTACCACGATTTATATTACTCAATTAGAGAATATAACAATATAATAATTTAATTCTCCATTATTTTTTTAAAAAATACGATTCTTGATATTGTATTATAGTATAAATTTCTAGCAATTGATTACTTTATATTAAATAAGGATTCGAAGTCTTTTCAATTCCAATTTTAGATGCAGGTCCATGTCCTGGATAGACAATAGTATTTTCATCTAGTATCATTAGTCTCTCTTTGATAGATTGTATTATGGTTTGAAAATTACCACCATCTAGGTCCGTCCTACCTATCGAATTAGCAAATAAGGTATCCCCCGTAAAAACAACATTTTTTACATGAATACAAATTCCACCCTTGGTATGTCCAGGGGTATGAATAATTCTGAGATTCAATTCGCCTAATTGCAATATTTGACCATCCTTAACATATGAATCTGCAGTCATTTCTACAACATTTCCACCCATCATTGCTGAATGATTTTTGTTTTTATCTTTCAATAAATATAAATCTTCTTGATGGATAAGAATTGGGGCGTCGGTTTTATTTTTTATCTCATTTAACCCTCCAATATGATCTCCATGTCCATGGGTTAAAAAAATATATTTTAATTTTAATTTATTGTTGTCCAAAACTGTTAAAATCTTATCACCATCGCCACCTGGATCTATAATTGCAGCTTCACCAGTCACCTTATCACCCACAATATAGCAATTTGCACCATATACTCCCACTTCTAATTTATCTAAAAACATTTTGTTATTCTCCTTCTAAAAAGTTTTTTTGCTATCTATAATCAAAGTCACAGGCCCATCATTTATAGAATGAACCATCATATGGGTTTGAAACTTTCCAGTACTTACCCTTAATCCCAGATCCCTGCAGCCTTTTACAAATTCCTTATATAATTGGTCTGCATCATCTGGTTTAGCGGCTTCAGTAAAACTAGGTCTTCTTCCCTTTCTGCAATCACCCATTAGAGTAAATTGAGATACTACTAATAATTCTCCCCTTACATCATGTATGGATAAGTTCATTTTTCCTTCTTCATCCTCAAAAACTCTTAGGTTAGCAATTTTTTGAACCATATACTTAACATCTTCTATGCTGTCATCATTACCCACACCCAAATACACCAAAAATCCACTTGTTATCTCCCCCACAATTTCTTCACCAACTGTAACTTTTCCCTTAGAAATTCTTTGTACAACAGCCCGCATTATTTACCCTCCGATTTAAGTCGTTACCCTGAACACATCCAATACCCCTCTGAGTTTTCTCAGTTTTTCCATCAATTTATTTAAATCTTCTATGCTGCTTACTTCCATAACTAGGTTTAACAAGGCAATTCTTTCCTTATTTGTTCTAGCATTTAATGCATTGACACTCACCTTTGAATCAGAAAGTATATTAGTTAATTCTGATAACAAACCTTTCCGGTCGGTCGCCCTAATTTGTATTTCTGCTTGAAATGAAATGGCGGCCTTATCATCATCCCACTCTACTTCAATAAAGCGTTCAGTTGCTTCAGTGTTAGCATGTAAATTGGGACAATCACTTCTATGAATAGATACACCCCTACCCCTTGTAATGTATCCCAAAATCTCGTCACCTGGAACCGGATTGCAGCACCGTGAAAAACGGACCATAATATTATCTATGCCTTTTATTCTCACACCTTGGCTCTGTTTAGTCCTCTTTCTATTCTCCATATTTTTATTAGTTGAAAACTTGTCTTTTTCTAAATTATTTATTGCTTGTTGCGGTTCTTTTTTTACACTTTCTTTAATTTTAGGAAGAACCTGAGCCAACGAAATTCCACCATAGCCAATAGCAGCATATAAATCCTCTTCATTATTCAAGCTTAATTTTTTAGCAATTGTATTTAATAATTTTACCTGCAATGCTTCAGGAGCATTTAATCCTTGCCGTCTAACCTCTTTTTCAAGTATATCCTTACCCCTGGCAACATTTTCCTCTCTTCTTTCTTTTTTAAACCATTGCTTTATTTTTGTTTTAGCTTGGGAGCTTTTAACAATCTTCAACCAATCACGACTTGGCCCATTGCTATGTCCAGAAGTTAAAATTTCTACTATATTGCCATTCTTTAATTTGTAATCGATAGGAACAATTCGGCCATCAACTTTTGCCCCTACACATCTATTACCTATATCAGAGTGAATTTTATACGCAAAATCTATAGGTGTTGAGCCCGTTGGTAGGTTAATAACCTTCCCCCTAGGAGTAAATACAAATACTTCATTTGTAAAAAGATCAATTTTTAATGACTCCATAAATTCTTTTGGGTCTTTCATCTCTTTTTCCCATTCGAGCATTTGTCGTAACCAAGATAGCTTTTCATCTATATTATCTTCTTTATTTGCTATAACATTCTCCTTATATTTCCAATGAGCTGCAATACCGTATTCGGCAATTTGGTGCATTTCTTTTGTCCTAATTTGTATTTCAAAAGGTTCACCTTTTGGTCCTATTACCGTTGTATGAATTGATTGATACATATTCGGTTTAGGCATTGCTACATAATCCTTAAATCTACCAGGAATTGGCTTCCACATAGTATGCACCACGCCCAATGCTCCATAACAATCCTTCACAGTGTCTACTAGGATTCGGACTG
>CAZUTD010000108.1:4623-5974 GCA_964623185.1 uncultured Clostridiaceae bacterium | reverse complement strand
TAATCCATTAATATCCCCAATTATCACGCTTAATGGCAACTGCCTAGAAGTATCAAATCTTTTCAATTCCTCATCAAAATACCTACGATTATAGAGCCCTGTAAGCCCATCATAAAAAGTGAGGTATTTTAATCTTTCTTCAGCCTTTTTGATTTCTGTAATATCCGTCATAAGGGTTGATAGATACCCAGGCTGAGGACTACTAATTGTAATAGAAAACCATTTGCTTGCATATTCAAAATAGTATTCTTTAATGTTCAATCGTTCACCATCTTTTATCCTCTTTGCGAAAATCATAATATCTGAAAAAAACTTGCTTTTTTCATGAAATGTAAATAAGTTTTTTATGCTGGTATTAAGAATCATATCCTTTTCTATGCCTATTAGTTTTTCAAAGGTTTCGTTTACCTCTAAAATTATATAATCACAAGCTCTCTTGTTTTCATCATAAATAATTTTATAATATGCAAAACCATCAAACATATTATCCAAAACATTTTTATATTTTATTTCATTTTCCTTGGCCCTTTTCTTCATATTATGGGCATAGGTAATCATCTCGATGTGTGCATATAAATCCCGCGTTTTAAAGGGCTTAATTAAATATGCGAAACCGCCAGTTGCCCTGGCTTTCATCAAGGTTTCCTCATCGGACAAGGCAGTTAAGTATATAATAGGAATATCAAGATGCAGCCGTATTTTTTCCGCCGTTTCAATTCCGTTCATTTGGCCCTCTATTTCAATATCCATTAATATCAAATCGCTGTTATACGACAGTCTTCAACGATCAAAATTTTTATTTTTTCCATATTATCATCTGCCTTTCATTGACAGTAGCCAATTCCTCTTATGCCATAAAACTCCATACCATTCTACTTTTTCATATTGACCGTGTAAGTTTTTATAATAACCATCCTTAACATGTGTATAATTATATTTGAACAAGTCTCCATTGTAAAGATTGATTTTGCTAAAATAGTCTCTCCCAATATTTTTTAGCTAGACAATTAAGGAGCTTTTTATACATATTATAACAAATCTATGGTTTGATTAGCAGATTTGTATCACATGTACTATACTCATTCTTTTAGATTTTGCGTTATAATAATATGACAATTTTTTTACTTGGGGGATCCTTTTATGATTAACGAGTTTATTTATGCATGTTTTTTTATTTTTATCGCTGAAATGGGTGACAAAACCCAAATACTGGCCATGTCTTTTGCTACAAAATATCCAGCAAAAAAAGTTTTGCTGGGGGTTGTTTTGGGTTCTCTGTTCAACCATGCCATGGCTATACTAATAGGTTTCTATCTATCAAAATCTATATCAACTACCCTTCTCCAATTGA
>CAZUTD010000108.1:0-4613 GCA_964623185.1 uncultured Clostridiaceae bacterium | reverse complement strand
TTTCTTTTATTGTCTTTGGTTTTTGGGGTCTGATTCAAAATGATGATGAGATGGATGGGGATAAAACCACCGATAAATATGGTCCGGTCCTTACTGTAGCCCTAGCCTTTTTCCTTGGGGAATTGGGGGATAAAACTCAATTAACAGCAGTAGCATTGGCCAGCCAAAGTAAATTCCCGCTATTTGTCCTAATGGGTACAGTCCTTGGCATGGCATTAACTAGCGGACTTGCTATATGGATAGGGAATAAAATTGGTAAGAAGATTCCGGAGTTAGTTTTAAAACTTGTATCATCGGGAATCTTCTTTGTCTTCGGTATCGCCAAACTGCTTCAATTTGCACCTGCAAGATTTATGACCAGGTACAATATTTTTGGTTTTTCTACTATTTTGTTGGCCGTTTTTATTTATGTGTTAAAACCTTTTATTTATAGGATAAAACAGGGTGATACCCTTTTAAAAACGACCGCCCAAGAACTTTATTTAAATACACACCGAATACAAACTGCTTTACAAAACCTATGTCCAGAAAAAAACGCCTGTTGCAATTGTAAAAACCATGAATGCATTTTTTACTTTATAAATAGTTTGCTAGATGATGCACAAATAAATAATGAATGTATTGTTAAAGGGGATATTAATATTCCCCCTAACGGGTCACTTAATTATGATAGGAATGAATTAAAAAAATGTTTGAAAATAACTATAGATACATGCCTAAATTGCCAAAACCATCAGGATAAATGTGTTGGAAACATCGCAAGACAAGTCCTGGAATTGCAATACTTTGGCAAATTGTTACCCTTTACAGGTGATAAGGAGGCATATCACAAGATAATTGAATCACTGGACAAGGATTTCTTTAAAAATTGAAGTCGCCACTATCCATTTATAAGACGGCTTGGGTCCTACACCGCAGTTAAATTATCTAATACTATTAATTGTAGTTGAAAATTGTTTGTATTCTTCCAATGCATATTTTTGGGCAAAAAAACGAAGTTCATTTATCTCATCATAATTATCAAACAAGAGGGATGTAAACGACGACTCCAACTTGTTATGATTAACCATCTGGCCCATTATCCTTAAAACTTTTTCCTTTTCCATTCCCTTTCTATACGGCCTGTCTTCAGTAATAGCAGTAAATATATCTGCAACAGCCATAAGTTTAGAGCCATCCTTTAAAGTTTCAGCATCATGTTGAAATGGATAGCCTCTACCATCCAATCTTTCATGATGAAATGATGCATATTCATTTATTTCATTTAAGGCCTCAACCTGATCCATAATATGGAACCCGTAATAGGTATGGGCTTTCATTATATTATACTCCTTATCAGATAACCTACCGCTCTTATCTAGGATGGTATTGGGTATAGCTAACTTTCCTAAATCATGTAAATAGCCCGCAATTTTTATTTTTTTGCATTTGCTTTCGTCCCAATTAGCCTTTCGGGCCAATATTTCAGCTACGGTAGCAACACCACTGCTATGAACTGCTGTAAATCTACTCCTGAAATCGATTATATTAGCTATTATTTTGGCTGCATCCAGCAATTCATCTAAGTTTAGAAATGTCCCGCAATCTTCTCTTAATTTGTTTATTTTAAAATTAAGATCCAAAGAGACTATATCCAACCAAAAACTTTCCTTGCTTTTTATAGTATGAAATATATCCACTAAATCCGGGTGGAACATTTTTATATTTCGTTTTTCTATAATACTACTTATATCGTTAACCTGTCCTAAAATCTCCCTGTCATTATCTATTGCAATTGCAATCCGATCCGCCAAGTGAATTATATGACTTTCGAACGGTACCCTTCTTCCATCCACTTCCCGACCTTGCCCGTCATCCCACGATAAGTGATGGTAGTTAATTATATTGGCCACATCTGAAAAGGCTGCCGAATTCTTTAATAGTAAATAGCCTATTTTTGCATGCTTATGTGGATTTATTATGTCAAAATGCAATGCCGATTCCCTATCATCAAGGGTTAAACCACCTATATCGTGTGTCAATCCAGCTACTAACAAATTATTATAATTACACCCTTCAAATTTTAACTCCTTTGCTAAACAATAGGAAATATAGGCCACCTGCTTATGATGATTATGTAAAATTGGACTTATTAAATCTATAGCGTTTGCCAAAATTAATGCTAAATCAAACAATGGCACCCCAATATTTGTTGGCATAGTTTCCCCACCCCTCTTTATGTCTTTTATACAATGTCCTATTAACTATATTATACCATAAAACAAGCCCCACCTTCAGCAGGATGGGGCCAGTTTTTGACCATAGGTTTACTCACTAAGATTTTAAACCAGTCTAAGTTGATGGTAAACTTTTTTACCTTTTTTTATAATCAGTTTTTTATCGGAAAAATCACTTGCTTGAATAGTATAATCAAAGTCTTTCACCTTATTATCCTTTATAGACACCCCACCCTGATTTATAAGCCGCCTACCCTCAGATCTTGATGCCACTAGGCCAGTCCTTGTTAATATAGTCAAAATATCTATGCCCTCTTGAAGTTCATCTTGGGAGATTTCAGTAAAAGGCATTTCCTCATCAGAGATTGTTCCATCAACAAATAATGCCCTTGCAGCCTCCTGAGCTTTCTTAGCTTCTTCCTCACCATGTACAAGTTTGGTTACTTCAAAAGCTAGTACCTCCTTGGCACGGTTTATTTCAGATCCTTCCAACGAACCTAAACGCTTTACCTCATCCATTGGTAGAAAAGTTAAAAGGGCCAAAGTATTTTCCACATCCCTATCATCAACATTTCTTAGATATTGATAAAATTCATATGGGGATGTTTTTTCAGCATTTAACCATAGGGTACCAGCCTCGGTTTTGCCCATTTTATTGCCTTCACTTGTAGTAAGCAGTTTAAAAGTTAAAGCAAACACCGATTCCCTTTCAATTTTTCTTACTAATTCATATCCCCCAAGAATATTAGACCATTGGTCGCTTCCGCCCATTTGTATCTTGCAGTTATATCTCCTGAACAGTTCCAGATAATCATATGACTGCATTAACATATAGTTAAATTCAAGGAAAGTTAATCCCTTTTCCAACCTAGATTTATAACATTCCGCAGAAAGCATACGATTTACAGAAAAATGCACTCCAACTTCCCTCAGAAATTCAACATAATTTAAATCTAAAAGCCAATCCGCATTATTTGCTAATATAGCTTTATCATCATTGAAATCAAGGAACTTGGAAAATTGCTCCTTGAATTTTTTTGCATTATAAGCTATCGTTTCTTTAGTCATCATTTTTCTCATATCTGCCTTACCTGAGGGATCCCCAACCATGGTAGTCCCTCCGCCCAAAAGTACAATTGGCCTATGTCCGGCCTTTTGCATATGCATCATTACCATGATTTGGATAAAATGCCCAAGGGTCAAACTATCAGCAGTAGCATCAAATCCTATGTAAAAAGTTACCGACTCTTTTCCTAAAAGTTCTCGAAGATCATCTTCATGGGTTGCCTGTTCAATGTAACCCCTTTCAGCCAAAACATCATAAACATTTCTCATATTGTACCCTCCTCCTATTTACTATCAAAAACAAAAAATCTTCCACATCCAAAATAAGGACGTGAAAGACCCGTGGTACCACCTTAATTCACATCTAAAAGATGTCTCTATGCCCCAAATTATCGGTGAGCAGCCGCAATGGTCTCCCATTGAAACTCCAAGGTGTAATTCGCACTTTTATAAGCTATAGACTTTTCACCACCCAGCCTAATCTCTGCATTGTAGCCAAAAAGTGTTACTGACCTTATCATGGTTCAAATTTATACTATTTTCAACATATATTATTATATTATCCCATTTCTGTCAAGAAAAAAATTATTCAACCCCGCGATAGTAATGACCCCTAGTAAATTTATTTATCTTTTTATTATAATGTAAACTATCCTTTTTGCTACCCATCTTATTGTAAAAACTAAAAATATTGATATAATCCTTCATAAGAGTCCTCACCCCTATAATATCTTCATCGGTAAAGTCAATTCTAAAGGTTGTAACTATTGAGCCATCAAAATCTTTCATTTTATCCATCATATAAATAGGATAATTATTTAGAATTATAGTTCTACCCCAATTATCTTTTGTAAATGGAAATACTGCCTTTTTTTCATCTTGTAATCCCCACTTATATTGAAAAGGTTCAAGTCCGCAGCTATCACACATATTATCGCATTGTTTTGTGGTGACCAGGGGACAAGTTTCCGAAATCATGACAGGGATTTTCCCATAAATAATAGATTCTATTTCTAAATCATCTTCTACCATTAATCTTTTTATCTTGTCTAACTCCAATTCTGGTGAAATACTTATACCATCAAGACCCATATTAGCAAGAAAACTAATTGTATTGCTATTTATAGCGTTTAAAGTATAGTCAGAAAACACAGGAATGTTTAAAGTTTTTTTTGCAAAATCAACCATTCCCAATTCGCCTGCTAAAATCCCATCCGGTAAGTTTTTTACCAAAATATCCTTAATTTGATTGTGTTCCTTGTCTTTTAAAATTGCAGGGCTCCTATAGTATAGCTCTACTCCCCTATCCCTACATATTTTAATTGCTCTTTC
>CAZUTD010000107.1:0-6017 GCA_964623185.1 uncultured Clostridiaceae bacterium | reverse complement strand
CAACAATTGATATTATTCTTGAAATCATAGGAATTTCTTCACCTTTGAGACCCCTTGGGTATCCTTTCCCGTTCCACATTTCATGGTGTCCATAGACATATTCCGCCAAATCCACCATATCATCAAAAAGATTTAAAATTCGATAACCCACCACGGAATGTTGCTGCATTTTCTCTCCTTCTTCTTCGGTCAAGTTTTCCTTAAATAAAATGCTTTCATCAAGTATAACTTTGCCGATATCATGAAAATAGCCTGCCCTTTCTAATTTGTTAATTTTCGCCTCCGAAAAATTTAAAAGGATTCCCATTTCACGGCATAGTTGACTTACATTAACAGAATGCCGTTTTTCCCTTGGATATTTTGTATGCAGGGTATCAATTATATTATCGATTATATCCTTATTTATTGAGCGGCGGTTCATGGTCTTTTCCTTGTACATTTCATCTTCTGCATTAGTTATTATCTCTTCTAATCCTTGGTCCATATTAAGCTTTGTAGCGCTTCCGAGAGATATGCTGCATTTTATAGCCTCTATCCGGGCACCTAAAAAGCCCTTTCTAATCCTGGACAGTATTTGTTGGACTTCTTCCTCGCCTGTTTGCGGTAAAAGTACAATGAATTCATCCCCGCCCACACGGGCAACTATATCCGTGTTCCTACATGATTCCATAATTATTTTGGCCGATTTTTTTATCAATTGATCTCCTGCATCATGTCCAAAAATATCGTTGGTCATTTTTAATCCATTTATATCAGCAAAAATAACAGATAGGGGCAGGTTGCTAGGAATATCAATTTTAACACGGTTTTCATCAAAATATCTCCTATTATAAAGCCCTGTCAAGATATCATGTTGGCTTAGGTATTCAATTTCTTTTTCTCTTTTTTTGCGTTTTGTTATATCCATAAAAGTTACTACCCCGCCTACAATTTCATTGTCCCTTATTTGGGGGTAAGCGTGGTATTCCACATCAATAAAACTTCCGTCTGCCCGCCAAAATACCTCATCATCAACCTTAAGATTTTTTCCTTCATTAATGGATTGAAAAATTTTGCAATTTTCTATAGGAAATACTTTTCCATCCTTATGGTGATGGTGGATTAAGGGGTGTATTTCCTTGCCAATTAATTCATCTTGATTATCATAGCCCAATATTTTAAGGCAGCTAATATTGCAGAAAACACACCCGCCGTCCAAGTCTACTCCGAAAATTCCTTCCGCAGTGGAATCTAGTATTAGCTGTAATTGGTCCTTATTTTCCCTTAATGCCTTGTTGACATTTTGCAATTCATTTGTTCTATTTGTTACATTGGTTTCCAGATTATTAATTAGGAATTCCATTTTGTCCCCAACCTTATTCAAGCTTTGTGAAATGCTACCTATTTCGTCTTTTCTTACCACTTCCACCCTTTTTGACAAATCTCCAGATTAAAGCTCCAGCAACCTGTAATAATTGATCTATGGGCCTAAAAAGCTTACCTATCACAAATCCATAAATTAAAAGTGATAAAATCATGGCGATTAACACAAGAAAAATAGTTAAATTTATACTTGCAATAGCATCCCCCGTATAAAGCATTTTAGGAATAGCAGAAATTATAGTCAAATTTAAACCTTCTATATCAATTTCATGGGAGTTGACATAAAACTCCTCTGTCTTATTTTTAAAAACAAAATTTATTTCTCTATTTTCCCTATAGTATCTGCAAATCTCCTGGATAAGAGAATTATCAATTTCGCAAATCTTATAATGTTTTAATCTACCATCCTCTAAGGTGGAAAAGTTATCTATGTTTAATGAATTAGCTATTAAAAGCCCTGTATCCTTTTCCAAAATTATTGCGTAGCCATTGTAATCCTTGACAGCATCCTCTATATATTTGCCAATACCCGAAAGGAGCATATGGGTACCAAGCACCCCATGAAGTTGTCCACCGTCATTATAAATAGGGGTCACAACAGATACCGCTAAATCATCTTTTATAATGTCTTTGAAAATAGGATAGAATAAGGATTTGCCACTATCAACAGCCGTCCTATATCATGCAAGGCTACGAGGATCAAAAACCTCTCCTTCAAAAATAAGTTGACCGGCTGTCATATCCTTTGTTATTGAATATTGTTTTAAGTGCCTTTCAGGATTATTATTTTTTATAATTTCAATACCAGTTTCTTTATTTCTTCTTGCACCAAAATACTCCCCCTCAACTGTGGCATATCCTATACTATGTATAGTATTTTCTTGACTTTGAAGAAGGTTTACAAAATACTTATCCCTTACTTGATCATCAGTTAAATCAATAATCTTTTTTGCAATTACTTCTTGATTAGCTACATTAACCCGCAAGGGTGAATGTATAAAGGAGTCAACTTGATTATATATATTTTCCCCTATTTGCTGGGATATTTTCTGGGTTATTTCGCCTGTGGAATAAAACCACCTGGAAAAGACCAAATGGCCAATAACAGAAGTAGATACTAACATTACCAATATAAAGACAATAATAATTACCCACTTAATCGACATGTTTTCTTTGTTATTTTCCATATTTCACACCTACCTCTATCAAAAATTATTGCTAAAAGTTACAATCATTCCATATAATTACATTCGACATTTTATCTTACCTTCCTGCTTATATACCCATATTATCTAGTCTTTCACAATTATTTCACCTAATTTAAAATATTTTTCACAGGCTATTCATCTTAGAAAAGATATTGGAATTTTGCCATGATTTCAAGCACTCAATCAGGTTTTAAAACATATTATAAGATGAAAGCCCAAAGAAGGGAGGAATACCATGAATAATATCTATGCACCTTATCCACACCCCTGCTGTAACAATGTATCTAATTTACACCCCTACTACACATATGATAATTATTCTACTTACCCATTTGCCTGGTGGAACCAATTTCCGCCACATTTTCAAAATTATCACCAATGTTTTTTAGATCTAAAGGACTATGGACCAGAACCCTTTGCGATTAATATTGAGGACGCCACAAAACAAAATACCAATTTCCGTACTGCCCTTTGGACAGGTGAATTCTTGCAACTAACCCTGATGAGCATTAATGTTGGGGATGATATAGGTTTAGAAATTCATTATGATCATGATCAATTCATTCGTATTGAGCAAGGTCAGGGAATTGTTAAAATGGGGGATTGTGAGGATAAGTTGTATTTTCAGGCACAAGTTTATGAGGATTATGCCATATTTATCCCTGCCGGCAAGTGGCATAATTTAATTAATACGGGTTGTGTCCCGCTTAAATTATATTCTATTTATGCACCACCAGAACACCCACATGGAACTATTCACGAAACCAAGGAAAACGCCCAAGGATACTGGGGGTATTAATAAAAAGGGGGCATATAAATTGAATACCTATATGCCCTCAAAATCCTATAACAAAGATTTATTGCTTGTCTAAAAACTCATCATAATCCTTAATTGTAATTGTCTTTGCATCGAAGTCTATCAAGCCATCCTTTCGCATCTTATTTAACTCTCTACTAAGGGAAGTTCTTTGTACACCTAATTTTTCCGCCAGCTCCTTTTTAGATATGTTTAATCTGATGGTCTTACTAGCCTGCAAATAAAATTCATACTTTAAAAAATCCTTAATTTTCTCCCTAATTGTTTTGAGTGATATTGCATCTATTTTATCAGTTAATAATAGGGTTTTATTGGATATTACCCCTAGAAGCCCCATCATAAATTCCGTATTGTTGTGACTTAATTCCAAAATCAAATCCCTGTATATAGATAGTAAAATTAAATTGGATTCCGATACAACCGTCATGGGGTAATAATTTCTGTCAGAAAACATGAGGTTTACACCCAAGATATCCCCGTCCGAAAAAACAGCCACCCGTAATATATTTCCTTCTTGGTCAATTTTCTGAACAGAAGCTTTGCCTTGCAATATTATTTCCATTGATTCACATAACTCATTCTGAATATGGATAATTTGTCCCTTTTCATACTTTTGTAATTTATATTTTGATAAATCAAATAATTTTTGAATTTGCCCACTAGAAAAGGATCTAAATAATTCAATGTTCATAAGTAAATCAATATAATTGTTAATATTTATTTTTCTCACCCCATTAGTTACCATGGTAACTCTTTTAATCTTTAATTTAAAGTATACTAGAACAAATAGGAAAGTCAAAGCATGTTTAGTAATTTATTAATACAATTTTGGAGGTGGTTAAAGTGGATATTTTCACAATTATTTTCTGGGCTATAACATTGGTATGGTTCATATTTTCTATCCTTAAGGATAAGAAAAAAACTATAAATTCAATTAAGATGTCAGGTGGAATGATGAAACATATGGCAGGTGAAATTATTGGAATTTTATTTCTAATAGGTCTTATTCTGACCTTTATACCTCCCGAAGCTATTAGGCAATATGCCGGTAAGTCTAATTCCATAGTTACAACTATTGTTTTTGCAATTGTAGGCTGCATTACCCTAATACCTGCCTTTGTTGCCTTCCCACTTGCAGGCTCCCTAGTAAATGCTGGAGCAAGCATTGTGCCTGTGGTTGCATTCTTAACAACACTTACTATGGTAGGAATTGTTACCTTCCCACTTGAAAAAAAGGAGTTTGGTGGCAAATTTACCCTAATCAGAAATAGTTTAAGTTTCTTATTCGCAATAGTGATTGCCTTAATCATGGGGGTGGCTTTATGAATACAATCTTACAATTCACAAAGAAAAACAAGCTTTTAGCCTTAGTTATTGTTGCATATATTATTTTATTTGTTTTTATACCAAGCAAGGGATTAGAATCCTTTAAAAACAGCTTGTATTATGTCAAAGAAATGCTGATGATTATGCCAGTCATCTTGTTATTAACCGCCCTTATAACTGCTTGGGTTCCCAAAGAAGCAATTGAGAAAAATTTAGGTAAGGACTCAGGTCTTAAAGGTTCCATTTTTTCATTTTTACTTGGAAGTTTTTCAGCAGGACCAATATATGCTGCCTTTCCTGTATGTAAAACCTTGCTTTCAAAAGGGGCCAGCATTTCAAATATCGTGATTATATTAAGCACATGGGCTGTTATTAAAGTCCCTATGTTAATAAATGAGGCTAAATTTTTAAGTCCTAAATTTATGTTTGTCCGGTGGATACTTACCACAATTTCCATCTTTTTTATGGGATATATAACTTCACGCTTTGTAAAACCACAGGATATCCCAGCAGATTCCATAAAGATAGATTCACAAGAAGAAGTAATTAGTATTTCATCTGAATATTGTATTGGCTGCGGGCTTTGTGCTAAAATATCACCCAAACATTTTAAAATTGAAGATAAAAGGGCACGGGTTCTTAAGCAAACTATAGACCAAGAAGAAATGGTTGAAATCAAACAAGCAATTGAAAAATGTCCTCCCCAAATTATAAGCCTAAATGAAACAATAGCTTATGATGGATAAAGTTAGATCAAAATATCAATATAATTATATAACTATTTTCCCATTTATTTTTCAAAAATTATATGATAATATATAGGAGTATATAAATAGAAATTAACATTATTAAAGTAACCGTTGGACCGAAATTAGATAAAATTTCCCACAACGGTTTTCTGTTTATTTAATTTAGGACCCACATTATAATTTAACAACCACATTGTTTTTTTCTAACCCCGCTTTGATTTGTTATCTTTTGTCTAATCGCTTGAACATTGACAATAATTTGACAATTCAAAATGTTTTTTATATTTTGATTTGAAAAAATCTTCACTTAACCTTATAATGGTATTGAAGTAAAATATTATAAGTTAAGGGGGCATATTATGAACATATTTGATTATCTCGAGGAATATGATTACGAACAATTGGTCTTTTGTCAAGATCGCGACTCAGGCTTAAAGGCTATTATCGCTATCCATGATACTACTTTGGGGCCAGGCCTTGGAGGTACAAGAATATGGAATTATGAATCCGAGGATGAAGCAATTGTGGATGTACTCAGACTTGCAAGGGGGATGA
>CAZUTD010000106.1:0-6039 GCA_964623185.1 uncultured Clostridiaceae bacterium | reverse complement strand
AATCGTATGACTACTTTCCTGTTCGTGCAATAAAAATATGTCTACATAATCTGTATCCATTTCTAATAATGCTTTTGTTAAACTTTCCTCAGCTGTTTTTTCAGAATAAGCATACGATTTTGTAGCAATGACAACATTTTCACGTTTCCAATTACCCAATGCATATCCAATGTGGGCATATGTACCATAAAGTTCAGCAGTATCAATGAAATTTATACCTTTTTCAAAGCCATATAATAGTAAATTTCCTCCTTCTTCAGGAGATAGATTAGCTTGCAGTGGCCCCATTGTTAAGCTCCCAAAACAAAGCCTTGAAACAATTATAGACGAATTCCCTAATTTATTTAAATCCATTTCATTTTCCCCCCAAAAATGGTTTGCAGTCAAATAATCAAGTAAATATAATCAATCTTTAATCTAATATTTAAAATTGACATCCCATATTAAATTTTTATTTAATTAGTGTATGAAGTTAATAGCTAGTAACTATTTTGTTTATAAACATCAGAAGTATAGATATATTTAAATATATAATCGTTGTGGCAGCAGCAACAACCCCCGAATCATTAACCAAAAAGGAAACAACACACGCTACTATAATACTGCTCCATCCGATAACAATATTAGGATATTGTAATGAAATTTTTTTTATTGCCCCAACAGGTCTCCAAAACAATGCGCATAGGATCCCTATGGTTGTTAATAAAACCTTGCTCCATACAGTAACTCCCATTATTCTAATATTCATACTTGCCTTTCTAGTTATCGTTTGGTAGATGCTAATAAAGCCCCTATCTGCGACCTGTTGAAACATACCAGCCAAATGGCTTTGACTATTAATAATATTTAAATCAATGTAGGTTATGCAGGCTACAATTATAATTATAGACAAAAAAATAATTAATAGCGAATTTTTATTAATGTTTCTGCCTGCTATCTTTATAGATGCAAAAGAAAAGGCTGTTATTGCTGTTATTGTTCCACCCACATTTGCTCCAAGGGTGGGAAAGGCTATTGTTATTATAATAAACGCATAAAACAGAAAAACAATATATCTATTTATGTCAAATCTATCGATTAAAATTGTGGTAAATGTTAGGGTAGAACCGATTAACACCCCCATATACTCATTACCTACTCCGTAATATCTAGCACCAATAATTGGATCATACCCAAGTATTGAATTTTTCATCAAATTTTGTCCTGTTAAAGTATCAATCACTAGTCCTAATACAGTAAGGAGGGACGTGCACATAATCATATCAAGAAAATTTGCCTTAGTTAAACTATATAATAGGAAGACAATACATAAGGTTATTACTATTAATACGAAATAAATTTGAAATGTTTTAAACATCCCAAATAGTGGTAGAATTAATAAAACAAAGGGCACCACAATAGTGCTTAATAGTATTGTAGAAAATAACATGTGTGATTTTTGCAATTCTTTTCTAAACGCAATCATTAAAAATGCTATTATCGAAACCAATATCTGAAACACAGCAAAAGAATATAAAACACGATACCTTTGTTTTGATGTGTTGGTAACCTTTTCATTTAGAGAATTAATATAATTTATCCTATCTATAGTAGAAACAGTCTTCATTGTTTTGCCAATCATATTTTGAGGTTCAATTTTGAAATATGATAGAATTGTTGGTGCTATATCTATATTAGCTACAATCCCTGCCCTCCTTGTCGTGGCGGACCATAGAATCCCCCCTGTTTCATAATTATTGTATATAATTACAGGAGTTAATCTCTGTCCATTGCTAGAGGCATAGTCTGATGGATATGGGGTGACAATCATCAAAATTGTCCTATTAAAATCTATATTATTGCAAATATTAGCTATAAATTCATCTATATTTTCTAGCACATTGTTTTTGTGCACCTGATATGTTTTCTCTGTAAGATTTTGTTTATATTTGTCAAGCCTATTAGTATCACCAGTGTCTATAACAATGAAATCAGCTTTTTCATATATGTTAATAAAACTATCTAATAAATACTCATAATCTGTTTGTATTCCAAATGGACTAAACCTGTTTTCCTTAATCAATGTGTTTTCAACAGTACCATAGTCTATATATCCCCTGCTATCCATAGAAATAAAACCATGTGGCCGCAACTCCTCTTGTTCAATATCGCTATTACCAATAACTGCCGTCTTATAATCATGTTGTCTTAATAAATCTCCTAAAATGCCAGGTGATGCCGAAAAATCACCTTGAATATTTTGTTGGATTAATTTATTAATGTTGATATTAATTACGCCCTCTTTTTCTGCAATATCACCTAACCTTCTTTTGTAAATTGCAATAATATCATCATTTAAATTATAAAAGGTTGAAGTATTATGAGCAGCCTCTGCCCTTGTCCCCCAACCTAATGTGGCATATGATTTATATTCACTATTGCCCCCAGATGCTTTTGTATTCATTAAAGCAATACTAGCATTGTCTATAATCTCTTTAATTTTAGGTTTATTATATAAATCAGAAAAATCAACTCGATTAATAATAACTAGTACAATCTTAGAGCACTCATCCTTTTCTATGGCTAAAGAAAAAAGACAAAATTGATCAAATAGGATTATTAGTAATACTGTTGTAAACAAGATTGCTGATAGCTTCTTAATTTTCAAGCTTACTCTCTCCCATGCTTTTCCAAGTATGTTCCCAATAATTCTTCTAGAAGTTCATCCCTTTCAATTTTTCGTATAATACTTCTAGCATTATTATGATTAGTTATATAGGTAGGATCACCCGACAGTATATAGCCTATAAATTGATTGATTGGGTTATACCCCTTTTCCTCTAGGGAATTATATACTTGCATAATAACGGTTTGGACATGTTTTTCCTTATCTTTATCTAAATTAAATTTCATAGTTAAATTCAATTTATCATTCATTGTTATTCCCCTTTCCTTAAATTTAATTCTATTTTACCATATTGTGCTCTTTTCTCCAATTTAATTTACTAAGTCTTTTAAAAATCATTTCAACTGTATAACTAAGACGCTTTCAATATCACACTGAATATCTATTAATTGCGGTATCCGCTATGTACAGTTTTAACATGGTACTCCCAATCTTATATTTACCACAATCCTTTATTTGCCAACAAATACTTCCCCCATACATAGATAGTCCCGGATCTGTTTTGGCCAAAGTTGCAGTATCCAACTGTAAATAAAGAACATGGAAAACCATGTTCTTTATTTTAACCATTTAATATGTTTTTTAGTATTGTTTCAACGGTGTTTAATGCATCCTGTATCCTTTCAGGGTGTTTACCACCGGCTTGTGCCATATCGGGTCGTCCACCACCGCCACCGCCAGTTATACTTGCGGCCTCTTTGACAAGATTACCTGCATGTATCCCCTTTTTCACCATATCCTTTGTAGCCAGGGCAACAATATGGACCTTCTGGTCTGCTTCCGATGCCAACAGAATAACTCCTGAATCTATCCTAGATTTTAACTCATCTCCGATTTTTCTTAACTCTGTTATGTCACCAACATTTACCTTTTCTAGCAAAATATTTGATCCATTTATATTTTTTATATTTCTAAGGATTTCATCAATTGCACCCATAGATAATTTTGATTTTAGTTTTTCTATTTCTTTATCTTTTTCCCTACTTTCATTTATAAAAGAAAGTACTCTATTAGCTATACTATTAATCGGTGTTTTTAAAGATTCACTGACCCTTGCAATTGTATTTTGTTGTTGTTTTACATATTTATATGATTCAAGGCCCGTTACAGCTTCAATTCTTCGCACCCCCGAAGAAATTCCCCCCTCATTTGTTATTATAAACATCCCTATTTCACTAGTATTGCCCACATGGGTTCCACCGCACAATTCCATGCTATAATCACCAGTTTTTACAACTCTAACAAGATCATCATATTTTTCTCCAAATAATGCTTCAGCCCCCATATTTTTTGCCTCAGCATATGTTGTTTCAAATATTTCAATTAAATGATTTTTCATGATTTCAATATTAACCTTTTTTTCTATTTCTGAAATTTCTGTATCTGTTAGGGCCTCAAAATGCGTAAAGTCAAATCGTAACCGTCCAGGGGTTACAAGGGAACCAGCTTGTTGAACATGTTCACCCAAAACCACTTTCAAGGTTTTATGAAGCATGTGGGTTGCAGTATGATTAAGGGCAGTTGCTTTTCTAATTTCCTCATTAACCTTGGTTACTAGCTTATCTCCCACATTTATGACACCCTCATTTACCTTTATCACTTGGTATATGATATCATTAATAGTCCTTTTTGTACCTGTTACAACTGCATTAAACTCATTGTTATAAATCAAGCCTATGTCGCCTACTTGTCCTCCACCCTCCGGATAAAAAGTTGTCCTATCTAAAATTACAATAGCTTCATCATCTTTTGCAAGTTCATCTGTTAATTTATTATCCTTAATAATGGCTAGTACAGTAGCCCCAGTAGAAAATTTATCATAACCTTCAAATTCATTAGTAATATCCTTATTTAGCTCATTGAAAACATCCTCATTCCAACCCTCAATATCATGCCCAGTTCGTGCCTTTCTCGCTCTATCTTTTTGTCTTGACATCTCCTTTTTAAAACCATCAACATCTATGTCTATACCTTTCTCTTCTAATATCTCCTTAGTTAATTCCAGAGGAAATCCATAAGTATCATATAATCTAAATGCATGAATACCTTTTAATATAATTTCCTTTGATCCTACTAATTCATTAATATACCTATTAAGTATTTCTAATCCTTGGTGAATTGTTTCTTGAAAACGCTCTTCTTCGATATTGACTACCTTTTTTATATAATCATATTTTTCCCGCAATTCATTATAGTTTTGCCCATACATGTCAACAACCGGGTTTACCAATTTATATAAGAAACTTTCATTTAAACCAAGCATTTTACCATGTCTTGCGGCTCTTCTTAATAGCCTTCTTAAAACATAACCCCTTCCCTCGTTACTGGGTAGTATTCCATCACCAATCATAAAAACTACAGATCTAATATGGTCTGTAATAATCCGTAAAGATATGTTTTTTTTCTGATCTTCATTGTATTTAGTATTTGTTAATTTGCATACTTCATCAAGTATATATTTCATGGTATCAATTTCAAAAATAGAATCAACATTCTGCATAATACAAGCTACTCTTTCCAAACCCATTCCAGTATCTATATTCGGATTTGGTAGTAAATTATAATTTCCTTTTTCATCTTTATCAAACTGCGTGAAAACTAGGTTCCAAAACTCAACAAATCGATCACATTCACAGCCAGGTTTGCAATCATTATTATTACATCCATATTTTGGCCCACGATCAAAATATATTTCTGAACATGGACCGCAAGGGCCTAACCCTATTTCCCAAAAATTATGCTCTTTTCCTAATTTCACAATTCTTTTTTCATCAATACCAATCTTGTCTTTCCATATTTGATAGGCTTCTTCATCTTCTAAATATACAGTCACCCATAACTTATCAACTGGCATTTTAAGATGTTCAATTACAAATTCCCAACCCCATAATATAGCTTCTTCTTTAAAATAATCGCCAAAAGAAAAATTGCCGAGCATTTCAAAAAATGTAGCATGTCTATCTGTAATCCCAACATTTTCAATATCTCCAGTTCGAATACATTTTTGGCATGTAGCCATCCTTTTATTGGGCGGTGTTTCTATGCCGGAAAAATATGATTTTAAGGGAGCCATTCCAGCATTAATTAATAACAAACTTTTATCATCCTTGGGCACAAGTGGATAACTGGGTCTTATTAAATGATTTTTTGATTTAAAAAACTCCAAAAATAATCGCCTAATTTCACTTATTTTTTTCTTGTCCATGATTTTCCTCCTATAAATGTATTAATATAAAAAATAAAAACTCCCATCCACATATTATAAATTATTATAATAGGGACGAGAGTGTTTCTCGCGGTACCACCCTAATTACCGTAATCAAACGGTCTCTCAGAGAAAAATAGATAACGGTTGCCCGATAGTCCCTACTTTA